>JAFAZM010000417.1 GCA_019239785.1 Sphingomonadaceae bacterium | reverse complement strand
TCCAGGGCGAGATCGCCGCCTTCGACCTGTTCTGCATGCTGCTCGAGCGCGACGGGCTCTGCCAGCTCGTCTACAAGCACGCCATCTCGACCGTGCAACCGGAGAATCCGGTCAATTTCGCCGAGGTGCAGGCGGAGGAGTAACTTTCTGAGCGTCTTCAATCGCGAGGAAGCCGGCGAGTTCACGCGCGGCGCGCGCGCCGTCGTCGCCTTGCCGGATCTGGGCCAGGGTTCGGCAACGCGCGCGCGGCGCGACCCCGAGGCGCGGCTCGAGGAGGCCGCCGGCCTCGCCGAGGCGATCGGGGTCGAAGTCGAGGAGAAGCTTTATTTCCGGGTCCGCCAGCCGCGGCCGGCGACCCTGTTCGGGCGCGGCCAGGTCGAGCGGATCGCCGACGCGGTGCGCCAGGCCGAGGCCGAGCTGCTGATCGTCGACGCCCCGATAAGCCCGGTCCAGCAGAAGAATCTGGAGGACGAGACCAAGGCCAAGGTGATCGACCGCACCGGCTTGATCCTGGAGATTTTCGGAGAGCGCGCGGCCACGGCGGAAGGCCGGCTGCAGGTCGAGCTCGCCCATCTCGACTATCAGGCGGGGCGGCTGGTGCGCAGCTGGACCCACCTCGAGCGGCAGCGCGGCGGCTTCGGCTTCCTCGGCGGCCCGGGCGAGACCCAGATCGAGGCCGACCGGCGGCTGATCCGCGACCGGATGGCGAAATTGCGCCGCGAGCTCGACCAGGTCGCCCGCACCCGCAGCCTGCATCGTGCGCGGCGGCAGCGGGCGCCCTGGCCGGTCGTCGCTCTGGTCGGCTACACCAATGCCGGCAAGTCGACCCTGTTCAACCGGCTGACCCGGGCCGAGGTCCGCGCCGAGGACCTGCTCTTCGCCACGCTCGATCCGACGATGCGCGAGATCGCTTTGCCCGGGCTCGACAAGACCATCCTCTCCGACACGGTCGGCTTCATTTCCGACCTGCCGACCCAGCTCGTCGCCGCCTTCCGCGCGACCCTGGAAGAGGTCATCTCCGCCGACCTCATCGTCCACGTCCGCGACATCTCGCACCCCGACAGCGAGGCGCAGCGCGCCGACGTCGAGCAGGTGCTGAAGGAGATCGGCGCCGACGCCGCGCCGCGGCTCGAGGCCTGGAACAAGATCGACGCGCTCGCGCCGCCCGAAGCGGCGGCGGTGCGCGCGGAGGCGGCGCGACGCGAGGACGTTGCCGTGATCTCTGCGCTGAGCGGGGAAGGGGTGGAGGGCCTGCTCGCCACGGTCTCCGGCCGCCTGCGCAAGGCGGCACGGATCCGCACGATCACCCTGCCGGCCTCGGACGGCGAGCTGATCGCCTGGCTCCACGCCAATGGCGAGGTGCTGAGCCACGAATATGAAGGGCTGGAGACCAGCTTCGTGGTGCGGCTGTCGGACGCGGACTGGGCGCGCTTCCAGGCCTGGCGGAAGGAAAGAGGCAGCTAAGCCTTTCCCGTCATCCCGGCGAAGGCCGGGATCTCAGGACCAGAAGTCACGGCGGTCTCCACGAGACCCCGGCCTTCGCCGGGGTGACGGGGTGACGAGGTGGGTCAGACCAGCTTCTTCGCCCGCTGCCAGAGCGCCTCCAGCTCGTCGATATTCATATCTTTCAGCGGCTTATCCGCCAATTCTTCCACCTTGCGGAAGCGCGTCTCGAATCGTGCCGTGGCCTCGCGCAGCGCCGTTTCCGGATTCACCTCCAGATGCCGAGCATAATTCACGACCGCGAACAGCAGGTCGCCGATCTCCGCGGCGCGCTCCTCGTCGTTCTCGGCGCGCTCGATCTCGCCCAGTTCCTCGTCGATCTTCGCGCGCGGACCTTCCGCGTCGGGCCAGTCGAAGCCGATGCGGGCGGCGCGGCGCTGGATCTTCTCGGCGCGCTTCAAGGCGGGGAGGGCGAGGGCGACGCCTGCGACCGCGCTCTCGTCCTCGTGGCCGGCGCGCTCCGCCGCCTTCAGCGTCTCCCAACCAGGGCTTTCCGGCGCATCGCCGAAGATGTGCGGATGCCGGCGCACCATCTTGTCGGCGATCGACGCCATGACGTCATCGATCCCGAAGGCGCCGAGCTCCTCGGCCATCCGCGCATGATAGACGACCTGGAGCTGGAGATCGCCGAGCTCGTCCTTCAGCGCCGCCATGTCGCCGCGGCGGATCGCATCGTCGACCTCATAGGCTTCCTCGATCGTGTAGGGCGCGATCGTCTCGAAACTTTGTGCGACGTCCCATTCGCAGCCGGTTTCGGGATCGCGCAGCCGTGCCATGATCTCGACGAGACGGGGGAGGCCGTGGCCGTCCGAACCGGGTTTTTTCGGGTCCATCCTAAAGTCCGATAATATACATTATGTAAAATCCAGAGAGCGCCAAAGGGGGCTTAGGCCCTGCAAAATATCCTGCCCCCTCAATAAGGTGGGTCATGATTTCAGCACCAGAACCTGCCCCTCGACGCCCCAGCGACTGAGCGTCGACAGGAAGTTCATTCCGATCACGTTGATGCCGCCGTCGCTCCGCGAGATCTGCACGGCAAGCGCGCTGCGCGCGATCGGCCCGATCTCGAGCCGGTCTGCGGTGGCGCGGTCGAACAAGGCGCTGCCGTTCGCGGTATCGACGATCACGCCGAAGCCGCCGTCCGGTTGCACATTGGCCTCGCGCGCGGCCTCGCGGCTCAACGTGGTCACGGTGGCGCCGCTGTCGATCAGGAATCGCACCGAATGGCCGTTCACCTCGCCATTGGCATAGAAATGGCCGTCTTCCGAAGCCCTTATCCGGATTTCCCCAGCGCTGCTCGCAACCACATTGTCGCCGCGTATCTCGGCATAAGCGCGCCGGCCCAGCGCTGCGAAATCGTCCCGCAACGTGAAGGCCAGGAAGAATGCGCCGAAGATGAGCAGCCAGGCGGTCGCCATCTTGACGGTCCGGCCGAGCGGCAGCCGGCGCACCATCAGGCCGCTGCCGACCAATATGAGCACCAGGAGAAGGTAAATGAAATCAAGCGCCTGGTTGCCGCCGTTCACAGCTCGATTTCCATCCCGTCATAGCCCGGCTCGACCCCTTCGGGCAGCTCGCCGCACAAGGTGCGATAATCCATGCTGTTGTCCATATGAGTGAGGATGGCGCGCTTCGGCGCCAGCCGCCTGATCCATTCGAGGGCCTGAGCGAGATGGGGATGGGTGGGGTGGGGCTTGCGCCGCAGCGCGTCGACCACCCATAGGTCCAGGCCCTCGAACAGCATCGACATGTCGTCGGTCATGCTGTCGAAGTCGGTGGAATAGCCGATCGCGACGCCGCCGGCGTCGAAGCGCAGGCCGGCGCTGGTGATCTCGCCGTGCGGCTGATCGAGCGCGCGGATCGAGATGCCGGCGAGGTTCATATGGTTTGGCAGCAGATTGGCGGCGACGACCGGCGGATAGCCGCCCTTCCCTTCGAAGGCATAGCCGAACCTTTTGTGCAGCAGGTCCAGCGTCGCCTGCCTCGCATAGCCGGCCACCGGACGGCCGCGGGCAAAATAGAGCTGCCTGAGATCGTCGATGCCGTGGCAATGATCGGCATGATCGTGGGTCCAGATCACCCCGTCGACGCCGGCTACGTCGGCGTCCAGCAATTGCTCGCGAAGATCGGGACCGGTGTCGACCAGGATGCGCGCATTGTTGTGGCTGACCAGGATCGCCACCCG
>JAFAZM010000322.1 GCA_019239785.1 Sphingomonadaceae bacterium | reverse complement strand
GCCGATCTCCTGCTATCTCAACTCGGTGTCGGACAGCCTGGAAGGGATCGTCGGCACCTGGAACGAGAATGTCTGGCTCGCCGCGCGCGGCGGCGGCATCGGCACCTATTGGGGCAATGTCCGCGGCATCGGCGAGGCGGTCGGCCTGAACGGCAAGACCAGCGGCATCATCCCGTTCGTGCGAGTGATGGACAGCCTCACGCTCGCGATCAGCCAGGGGTCGCTCCGCCGCGGCTCGGCCGCCTGCTATCTCGACATCTCGCATCCGGAGATCGAGGAGTTCCTGGAGATCAGGAAGCCGTCGGGCGACTTCAACCGCAAGGCGCTGAACCTCCATCACGGCGTGCTCGTCACCGATGCGTTCATGCAGGCGGTGCGCGACGGCACCGAATGGGTGCTGCAGAGCCCGAAGGACGGCTCCGAGCGCGGCAGCGTCGACGCCCGCTCCCTGTTCCAGAAATTGGTCGAGACCCGGCTCGCGACCGGCGAGCCCTACATCATCTTCATCGACCAGGTGAACCGCTCGATGCCCAAGCATCAGCGCGACGTCGGCCTCAAGGTCACCACTTCGAACCTCTGCTCCGAGATCACTTTGCCGACCGGCCGCGACCAGCACGGCCAGGACCGGACCGCGGTCTGCTGCCTCTCCAGCCTCAACCTCGAGACCTGGGACGAGTGGAACGGCGACAAGATGTTCATCGAGGACGTGATGCGCTTCCTCGACAACGTCCTCACCGACTATATCGACCGCGCCCCCGAGGAGATGGCGCGGGCCAAGTACAGCGCCGCGCGCGAGCGCTCGGTCGGGCTCGGCGTGATGGGCTTCCACTCCTTCCTGCAGGCGCGCGGCCTGCCCTTCGAAGGGGCGATGGCGAAGAGCTGGAACCTCAAGATCTTCCGCCACGTCCGGGCCCAGGTCGACCAGGCCTCGATGATGCTCGCCCAGGAGCGCGGGCCCTGCCCCGACGCGGCCGACCAGGGCGTGATGGAGCGTTTCTCCTGCAAGATGGCGATCGCGCCGACCGCCTCGATCTCGATCATCACCGGCGGCACCTCGGCCTGCATCGAGCCGATCCCGGCCAACATCTACACCCACAAGACGCTGTCGGGCAGCTGGTCGATCCGCAATCCCTATCTGGAGAAGCTGCTGATCGAGAAGTCGAAGAACAGCGAAGGCGTGTGGTCGACGATCCTCGAGCGCGGCGGCTCGGTCCAGCATCTCGATTTCCTGACCCAGGAGGAGAAGGACGTCTTCAAGACCAGCTTCGAAATCGACCAGCGCTGGCTGCTCGAGCTCGCCGCGGACCGCACGCCCTATATCGACCAGGCCCAGTCGCTGAACCTGTTCATCCCGGCCGACGTCGACAAATGGGACCTGCTGATGCTGCACTACCGCGCCTGGGAGCTCGGCATCAAAAGCCTCTATTATCTGCGCTCGAAGAGCGTCCAGCGCGCCGGCTTCGCCGGCGGCGTCGAGGCCGACAACACGCCCGACCTCAAGCAGATCGAGCTGCAGACGACGGATTATGACGAGTGCCTGGCCTGCCAGTGAGCTACGCCGTCGCCTCGCCCCTCCGCGTCACCCCGGCGAAGGCCGGGGTCTCGTGTCGGTAGGGCACGGCGGGTCTCGCTGAGATCCCGGCCGTAGTTTACCCTGAGCGGGGGACGAAGGGCCGGGATGACGAGAGCGCTGGCCATGCGGGCGGGTCGGCGAGAGGGAACGAGGGGAGCGAGGAATGCACATCGTCGACCAGACCAAGTTCCTGATCGGAATCCTGTTCGCGCTCGTCGGCGTCGGCGTGCTGATCTCGACCCGGCGCTCGCGCGGCTTCAACCAGCGCCGGCAGGCGGGCGTGCTGCTGCTGGTCGCGGCGGCGATCTTCCTTGCGATCGGCTGCGGCTACGATCCGCGGTCCCTGCTGCGATGAACCCGGCGATCTTCATCGCGATCGGCATCGTCCTCGCCGCAGCGCTCGTCATCGTCCTGCTGGCCGTGCGCCGGGCCGGCGACCGCAGCGCGCCCGAGATGGATTACGGCCACGAGCTCGATGCGCCGCCCTCGGGCTTCGGCGGCCGGCGCGCGCGGCGGCCCGGCGCTCGCCAGCGCGCGATGCTCGCGCTCCTCGCCGGCATGCTCGCGGCGCTCGGCGCCGGCCTCGCCACCGGGCTCAGCCAGGGCCATCATTGATGCGCTGGCGCGCCCTTCCGGCCCTGGGCGTCCTTCTCGCGCTCGCCGCCTGCGCGCGGCAGAGCCCGGCCGCGGTCGCGCCCGACGCGCCGGGCTTCCTGCTCGGCCTCTGGCACGGCTTCATCTTCCCGGTCGCCTGGGTGCTCAGCCTGTTCATGCCCGAGGTCGCGATCTACGCCGTGCCCAACAATGGCGGCTGGTACGATTTCGGCTATTTCCTCGGCATCGTCGTGTTCGGCGTCGGCGCCCGCAAGACCCAGACCGTCTACAAGACCCGCGTGATCCGCGAGCGCGTGGTGCCCGGCAGCCACACGATCATCCGCGAGGAGACGGAGGAGTGAGCCTGGAAGACGTCCGGCTGGAGGGCTATGTGCCCGGGAACGGGTTCCAGCCCGCCCTTCGGGGCATTTCCCGGAGCGACGTTCTCACCCTTCTGGCTATGGTGGCCTATGGCGTGATTACCGGGCTGCTGCGAACCTATCTGGGCAACCGCACAACCCTCGTGCTCCTGGGCGCGGTGGTGGGCGCCCTCTTGCTGGTCGGCGGCACTCGTCAGATCCTTCACGCCGAACGATACGGGCGAGGGAAGACGGAGAAGGGCGCGCGTCAATTGCGCATCGTGGGCATTGTCTTGGTCGTGATCGGCACCGCCGTCCTGACATTGGCCGTACGGTACTTTGTGTTCGTCGCGGAGGGATGGTGATGCGCCTTCGCACGTCGTCCTGCCTGGAGCCGGAAACCGGGGCATGAGCGCGCTCCGCCTCGTTTATCCCGTGCTCATGCTCGCGGTCGGGCTTCTCATGCTGTTCGCCCCGCGGCGGTTTATGCAGGCGAAGCAGCGCGAGTATCGGGATCGGCTTGCCGAGCGTGAGGCGCGCGGGACGGACGCCTATTTCGAGGAGCTTCGCGAGCTGAAGGCCTATCCGCCCAGCAGGATCGCCGGCCCTTGGCAGATGCTCGGCATCGTCCTGACGATATGCGGCGGCTTTCTGATCTATGGCGCGGTGACGCGGCCGTGAGCATGAGCCCGAGCATGGAGATCGCGCTCAGCGCGGCCGCGGGCGTGGTGACGACGAGCCTCGCCGTGCTGGCGGGGCAGCTTCGCGCGCGGGAGATGCCGGGCCTCAAGGTGATCGTCTTCGCCCTGCCGGCGGCGGCGGCGATCGGCTTTTTTGTCTATGAGACGATCCACCATGGCCCGTTGCCGCTTGGCGCACGGCTTGGACATCAGGGCGTCTTTCTGGCTCTCGGCGTCACCGGCCTGATCGGCTCGGCGCGGATGCTGGCGATCTACTGGCACGACGAGGACACGCTCGCCGATATGTACGGCTCGAACGAAGGCTATATCCCCAGGCCGCAGCTAGTGCCGGTTCGGGTCAAGTGGATCCTCAGCCTCGTCCTCTTTGCCGGCGTGGTCGCTGCCATGGCCGCGCATTTCATCTATGCGCTGGGCGCGGGGGAATGATGATGCGCCTGCGCACCTCGCCTCGCCTGAAGCCGGAAACCGTTGCGCGGTCGCGCGCCTTGCGGCGAGCGATGACGGAGGCGGAGCTGGTGCTTTGGAAAGGCCTGGGCGAAGCTCTCCCCGACGCGCGCTTCCGCACGCAGGCGCCGCTCGGGCCCTATTATGCCGATTTCGTCTCGCACCGCTGCCGCCTGGTTATCGAGGTCGATGGCGGCCAGCATGGCGAGAAGCTGGACTATGACGCCGCCCGCACCCATTTCATGAATGGCGAAGGCTATCGCGTGCTGCGCTTCTGGAACAACGAAGTGCTTCGGAATCTGGACGGCGTTTTGGCCGCCATTGCAGCGCAAATCCCTTCCCCCCTTGTGGGGGAAGGTGGCGCGAAGCGCCGGATGGGGGGTGCGCGACGAAGTCGCGCGCCGGCCCAAAGGGCCGGCACCCCCCACCCCCTGCCCTCCCCCACAAGGGGGGAGGGAGAGTAAGACAAAACTACGTTTTGGAGTCAGTCAGATGCCCCTCTTAGAAGCCCGCAAGCAGTACAAGCCGTTCGAATACCCCTGGGCATTCGACTTCTGGAAGCGCCAGCAGCAGATCCACTGGATGCCGGAGGAGGTGCCGCTCGGCGAGGATTGCCGCGACTGGGCGCAGAAGCTGACCGAGCACGAGCGCAACCTGCTCACCCAGATCTTCCGCTTCTTCACCCAGGCGGACGTCGAGGTGCAGGATTGCTACCACGACAAATATGGCCGCGTGTTCCGGCCGACCGAGATCAAGATGATGCTCGCCGCCTTCTCCAACATGGAGACGGTGCACATCGCCGCCTACTCGCACCTGCTCGACACGATCGGCATGCCCGAGAGCGAATATGGCGCCTTCCTCCAGTACAAGGAGATGAAGGACAAGCACGACTATCTCGCCACCTTCGGCGTGGACAGCGACGAGGCGATCGCCAAGACGCTGGCGATGTTCGGCGGCTTCACCGAGGGGCTGCAGCTGTTCGCCAGCTTTGCGATGCTGATGAACTTCCCGCGCTTCAACAAGATGAAGGGCATGGGCCAGATCGTCAGCTGGTCGGTCCGCGACGAAAGCCTCCATTGTGAGGCGATCATCAAGCTGTTCCACACCTTCGTGAAGGAACGCGATTGCCTGACTGCGGACGTCAAGGAATCGATCATCGAC
>JAFAZM010000194.1 GCA_019239785.1 Sphingomonadaceae bacterium | reverse complement strand
CCGCGCGCCTGCTCGGCAAGGCCCGGCGCCTGGCGCTCGTAGCGGGCGATATTGGCGTCGAACGAGGCCAGAGCCGCGGCCGCTTCCGGCGAGGGATGCGCGCCGCCGAGCGTCGCGATCGTGGCCCGGGCCGCCTCGGCTATATGGGTCTTGGTCCGCGTCGCCTGATATTGGCCCCAGGTGTCGACCGCATTGGCTTGCGCCTGCTGCATCGCCTGGACGATGTTGCCGTCCTTGATATTGCAGAGCCCCATGAAGACGGAGAGGATGACGACAGTGATCGCCACCCACCGGTTCAGCCTTTTGTCCTTGGCCTCGGCGCTGACCTCGACCTCCATGATCGCCTCCCGCTCCGCTTCGATCAGGGCCTTTTGCGCCAGCTCAGGGCGGCTGCGCCAGCGTAAAATGACGCGCGGCGCATTGCCGCTTCACTTGCCTTCCGTTCGGAGCTAAACGCTTGAAGAGTTAGGGAGAATCGGGATGAAGCGTGGGCGTCTGGGAGCGTTGCTGGGGCTCGTTGCCCTGCTTGCCGGTTGCGGCGGCGGTGGCGGCGGCGGCGGAACCACGGCCTCGACCGGCACGGCCGCCGGGACCTCGACCGGCTCGACCTGCTCGCTGCGCGACCGCCAGAACTGGGCCCTTGCCGAGCTGCGCGAATGGTACCTTTTCCCCGAGACCCTGCCGGCGAGCCTCGATCCGGCGCCTTACGCGACGGTCGAGGATTATATCGACGCGCTGACCGCGACCGCCCGGGCGCAGGGCCGCGACCGTTTCTTCACCTATCTGACCTCCATCTCCCAGGAGAATGCCTTCTTCTCGTCGGGCTCGAGCGCCGGCTTCGGCATCCGCCTCTCCTACGACACGACGCAGCGCCGCGTGTTCGTCAACGAGGCGTTCGAAGGTGCGCCGGCGCTCGCCGCCGGGATCGACCGGGGCACCGAGATCCTCGCCATCGGTACGCCGGGCGGCGCCCTGCGCAACGTCAGCGACATCCTTGCGACCGAAGGGGTGGACGGCATCACCAACGCGCTCGGGCCGACCACGGCGGGGACGACCCGCGTGCTGCGTGTCACCGATGCCGCGAACGGACAGCGCGATCTCACCGTCACCAAGGCCGACTATTCGCTGACTCCGGTCTCCGCGCGCTACGGCGCACGGATCATCAACGACGGCGGCCGCATGGTCGGCTATATCAACCTGCGCACCTTCATCGACACCGCCGATCCGGCTTTGCGCAACGCCTTCGCGAACTTCCGCGCGCAGGGCATCACCAACGTCATCGTCGACCTGCGCTACAATGGCGGCGGCCTGGTCTCGATCGCGGAATTGTTCGGCGATCTGCTCGGCGGCAACCGCTCGACCTCGGATGTGTTCGATTTCACCACCTTCCGGCCGGAGAAAGCGAGCAACAACACGCAGCACAATTTCGCGCCGCAGCCGCAATCGATCGCGCCGACCCGGATCGCCTTCATCGGCACCGGCGGCACCGCCTCGGCGAGCGAGCTTGTGATCAACGGCATGCTGCCCTTCTTCCGCGCCAACGAAGCCCTGGTCGGGACGAACACCTACGGCAAGCCGGTCGGCCAGATCGCGGTCGACCGCAGCGCCTGCGACGACCGCTTCCGGATCATCGCCTTCGCCACCGAGAACGGCGCTCACCAGGGCACCTATTTCACCGGCCTTGCGCCGAAGATGGACGTGACCTGCCAGGCCGGGGACGACATCGCCCACCAGCTCGGCGACCCGCTCGAAGCCTCGACCCGGGCGGCGCTCGATTTCCTCGCCGGGCGCTCCTGCACCGCGATCGCCGCCGGGCCGCCGGCGGGGGCCGCGGGCCTGCCGCCGCAGCGCCCGCGCGAGCTGCTGATGCCGACCCGCCCGAGCGCGCCGCAGCACGAGGTGCCCGGGCTGTTCTGAGCGGATGAAAATGCGTAGCATCCGCGATTGAATCGATCGCCGGGGAGATTCTCGATGCGCGCCTTCGTTCTGCCGCTCCTGCTCTGCGCAGCGCTCGCCGCGTGCGACAAGCCGCCGCCGGACGCGCGCGGGCTGCAGCGGGACGAGGTGCTGCTGCAGGTCTCGGCCACCGGCCATGTCGAGACGCGGCCCGACGAGGCCCGCTTCACCGCCGGAGTCTCCACCGTCGCGCCGACCGCGGCAGCGGCCGGCACCGGCAGCAACGAGGCGATCAACCGGGTCGTGGCGGCCCTGCGCGCGCTCGGCATCCGGGCCGAGGACATCCAGACCCGCTCGATCACGCTGAACCGGGTGGAGTCCGGCCCCAATCGCGGCCGCTTCGAGGCGAGCAACCAGATCGAAGTGCGCGTGCGGGACCTCAACAAGGCCGGCCAGGCGATCGGTGCGGCGACCGAAGCGGGCGCCAACATCCTCGGCGGGCCCGATTTCGACGTGGCCGATCCCGAGGCGGCGAGCAATGGCGCTTATGCGGCCGCCTATCGGGCGGCCCGCGCCCGGGCCGAAGCCTATTCCGTCGCTGCGGGCCTGCGCATCGACCGGATCCTCGCGATCCGCGACGTGACCGGCCAGGTCGGGCCTATGGTTGGGCAGGGATTCGATGCGGACATGGCTGCCAACCAGGCGCCGGCCGTGGCGCCGCCGCCGGTGATGCCGGGCCGGAACAGCAGCGAGGTCCGCATCCGCGTCGATTTCGCTCTGGTCGCGCAATAGGCCGGCGGCAATTCATGCTGGTGCGCTCCAGGTCTAGAGCGAAGGACGTGAGTCGCGCCCTTGCATGTCTCGTCCTGCTCGCCGCCGCGCTCGCCGGCTGCGGCGACACGCCGCCGCCGCCGGCCGCCAGCGCCAACAGCGCGGCCAATGCGGCCGCGCCGAGCGCGCCGATCGGCGACACAATCCGGGTGCGCCTGGAGACCGACGCCGGACCGATCGTGCTCGAGCTCGACCATCGCCACGCGCCGATCACGACCGAGAATTTCATCGCCTATGTCGACCAGCACCGGTTCGACAACATCGTCTTCTATCGCAGCTCGCACACGCCGCACGATGCGCAGCACGGCTTCATCCAGGGCGGCATCCGCCACAATTACCGGCTGCTGCTGCCGCCGATCCCGCTCGAGCCGACCAGCCGCACCGGCCTGCGCCATCTGGACGGCACCATCTCGATGGCGCGGACGACGCGGGACAGCGCGATGGGCGATTTCGTGATCAGCATCGGCGCCCAGCCCGGCATGGACGCCGGCCCGCGCGCGCCCGGCGACCATCTCGGCTACGCCACCTTCGGCCGGGTGCTCGAAGGCATGGACGTCGTCCGCCGCATCCATGCGATGCCGACCGATCCCAATAGCGGCACCGGCAGCATGCGCGGCGAGATGCTGAATCGGCCGGTCCGGATCCTCACCGCACGGCGCGCCGACTAGGCGGGCCGGACGGCCGGCGCGAAGGGCGCCGGGCAATCGGCCGTTACGCTCTCCGGGGCATCGAAGCCCAAGGAGAGAGATCATGCGTACCGCCTTCATCTTCGCCGCCGCGCTCGGCCCCGTTGCGGTCGCGGCCGCGCCGGCCGAGGCCCGGATCAACCAGCGCCAGGCGCACCAGCAGCAGCGCATCTCGCGCGGCGTCGCCAGCGGCCAGCTGACCGCGCGCGAGACCTATCGGCTCGAGCGCCAGGAGGGCCGCATCGCCGCCTATGAGGCGCGCAGCCGCGCCGACGGCGGCGGCCTCAGCGCCCGCGAGCGCGCGCGGATCGAGCATATGCAGGACCGCGAGAGCCGACGCATCTACCGCCAGCGGCACGACGCGCAGCACCGCTAATCCGCGCGCGAAGGATCCGGGCGCCTTCGCCGCGCGGCGGCGTCCGGCCTTTCGCGACGTGGGCATTGCGCCGCGGCGCCGCGGCCTGCATCCTTCCCCGAAAGCCGGGAGGGAGAAGATGCGGCCGATCCTGTCCATCCTCGCGCTGGCGCTGGCGCTCGGCCTGACGGCGCCGGCCGCGGCCCAGGCGCCGGCGCGGCAGCCGGGCGACTATCCGCTGACCGCGGATTCGCTGGCCCAGCCGAACGTCGCACACGGCCGGCTCGAAGGGCCGTTCGAATTCCGCTCCCAGGTCTTCGCCGGCACCGTGCGGCGTTACTGGGTCTATGTCCCGGCGGGCTACGATCCGGCGCGGCCGCCGAACCTGCTGGTCTTCCAGGACGGGCAGCGCGCGACCAACCCCAACGGCTCGCTGCGTATCCAGAACGTGCTCGACAATCTGATCGCACGCGGCGAGATCCCGCCGACGCTCGGCCTTTTCGTCACGCCCGGCAATATGAGCGACCATTATCCGGACACTCTCGGCATGGGAAATCCGGACCATCGCGCCGCCGAGTACGATACGCTGAGCGACGCTTATGCCCGCTTCCTGACCGGCGAATTGCTGCCGGAGGTCGCCCGCCGCTGGCGCTTCGCCGACGATCCGGCCCGCCGCGCGATCGGCGGCACGTCGAGCGGCGCGATCTGCGCCTTCACCGTCGCCTGGCACCGGCCGGACGCGTTCGGCAACGTCATTTCGATGATCGGCAGCTACACCTCGATCGGCTATGCGCCGGCGACCGCCGCCCATCCTCTCATCCCCGGCGGCGACCTCTATCCGGGGATGATCCGCAAGAGCCCGATCCGGCCGTTGCGGATCTTCCTGCAGGACGGATCGAACGATCTCGACAACGAGCACGGCAACTGGTTCCTCGCCAACCAGCAGATGCTCGCGGCGCTCAACTGGGCCAATACCCATGCCGACGCGATCCACGCGCCGGGCCCGCGCTACGAGGTCGCCCATGTCTGGGGCGACGGCGGCCACAGCGACGCCCATGGCGGGATGCTGCTGCCGGACATATTGCGCTGGCTGTGGGGAGCGCAGCGCGGCAGCCGTCACTAGAGCGATTTCTGGTCAGATGGCATCATCTGACGACTCGGAAATCGCGGCCAGACAATAACTTGGAGCGGTTGATCTGATGCAATCAGATCAACCGCTCCAAGCGGCATCCGCCGAGGCGAAGAACATCAGGTAGACGAGGCGCCCGTTGCCGATCCCGTCGCCGAAGCCGGGGCCTGCGGTATGCCAGAGCCAGGGGCGGAGCAGCAGCAGGCGGTTGAAGCGCATCGGCACGCTCATGTTGCGCTCCCATTTGCTGTCGTCGAGGCTGTCCTGCTCGACGATCGCCCGGTGCATCTCCTCCTGCGAGGCGAAGCCCATGCGGCGCAGCGAGTCCGCGTCGGTCGGCGCCCGGTCGCTGTCCGTCGGGATATGGCGGAAGAAATCGGTGCCGCCCCGGCAGTCTTCCGGCCGGCTGAGATAGAGGATGCCCGACCAGCGGCTGTGATCGATATGGACCTTCGCCCGGCCGACGTCCGTTGCGAGGGTGATCCGGCACTTGCCGTGCGATTCGAGCGGATCGATCGGCTTGAGCTTTTCCCCGACCAGGTCGGAGACTGCCTCGGCGAGGCCACCGATGTTGATCCTCTCGCGCGAGTTGCGGCCGGGGAAGGCGCCCTGCTGCTCCGGATAGGTCAAAGCGAGCGCCGCCTCGCGCAGCCCCTCGGCATTGTCGAGGAAATCGTCGACGACGAGCAATGTATTGTACATAGGCCGGGCAGTGTAGCGCTGGGGCGCGCCAAGCCAAAGCCGCGCCGGGGAGGATCGCATGACCAAGCTCACCGAAACGGACCTCGCGCTGCCCACCGGGGTGACCCTCCACGTCCAGCAAGGCGGCCCCGAGGATGGCGAGCCGATCCTGCTGCTGCACGGTTTCCCGGAATCGCACCGCACCTGGCGCGACGTGGCGCCGAGGCTCGCCCGCGACTTCCGCGTGGTCGCGCCCGATCAGCGCGGCTTCGGCGCCTCCGACAAGCCGGAAGGCGTCGAGGCCTATCGAACCGACCGCATCGTCGAGGATCTGCTCGCGCTCGCCGACGCGCTGGGGCTCGGGCGCTTCACCCTGGTCGGCCACGATTGGGGCGGTGCGGTCGCATGGCTGGCGGCGCTCCGTCATCCGGACCGGCTCCACCGGCTCGTTATCGTCAACGCGCCGCATCCGCTCATCTTCCAGAAGAGCCTGATCGAGGATTCCGCCCAGCGCGCGGCCTCGCAATATATCAACGCCTTCCGCAACCCACTGATGGAGAAGGGGATCGAGGCGATGGGCCTCGAGACCTTCTTCTCGAAGACCTTCGCCAGCCATGCCGACGTCTCCCTGCTCTCCGACGAGGAGCGGCAACATTATCTGGACGATTGGGGCCGGCCCGGCGCGCTGACCGCGATGCTGAACTGGTACCGCGCCAGCGATATCCTCGTGCCCCAGCCCGGCGAAGAGGCGCAGGCGCCGGCTTGGACCAAGGCGCCGTTCCCGCCCGTGACGGTGCCGACCCTGGTGCTCTGGGCGATGCGGGATACCGCCCTGCTGCCGGTCCAGCTTGGCGGCCTCTACGACGTGGTCGACGATTTGCGCCTCGTCACCATTCCGGAGGCCGGCCATTTCGTGCCTTGGGAGCAGCCACAGACGATCGCCGCGGCGATCCGCGACTTCATGCACGATGCGCGGCCGGCTTGATAATATTTAGCATCTATGCTAAATGATTCGGCATGGCCGATGCCTATGAAGCGATCTTCACCGCCCTTGCCCATCCGGCGCGCCGGCGGATCCTGATCAGCCTGAACTTCGCGGGCGGCGAGATGAGCGCCGGTGCGATCGCCGGCCTGTTCGCCCATGCCTGGCCGACCACGACCCGCCACCTCCAGGCGCTTGAGGCGGCCGGCCTGCTGTGCCACGAGCGCCGCGGCCGCACCCGCATCTACGCGCTCGACAAGGCCCGGCTCGCGCTCGCCCGCGACTGGCTCGGCTGGTTCGAGCGCGACCCCGTCACCGCAGAAGCCTCCTCCAGCCGGGCGGCGCCCGACGACTCGGAGAATGCGGCAACCAGGAAAACAGGAGCTTCCCCGAGATGACCAGCACCACGCCACGCCTGTTCCGGCTGAACGTCGAAGTCGGCGACATCGACCGCGCCGCCTCCTTCTACGGCGAGCTGCTCGGGCTCGAGGCCCGCCCCCAAATGGGTTCGCGCGTCTATCTCGATGCCGGCGGCGTGACCTTGCAGGTCGTCCAGGTTCCTGAACCGCATCCGGCGGCCAAGGCGCTCTATTTCGCGACCACCGACCTCGACACGCTCCACGCCCGCGCCGCCGCGCTCGATTGCCTTTCGGGCGAGCTGGTCCATGGCACGCCGGCCGGCGCACCGACCGTCCGTCCCTGGGGCGAGCGCAGCTTCTATGTAGAGGACCCGTGGGGCAATCCGCTCTGCTTCGTCGACGAGGGCACGATCTACGCGGGCTAGGCCCGCGCCTTAAGGCTTGGGCTGAGCGCCCGCCGCGGCTATGGCCGCGCGCCATGGCCACCACGCCCAAACGCTCCCGTTCCCGCTCCGCAGCGCGGCTCGCCGCCGTGCAGGCGCTCTACCAGCAGGAGATGGAGGCGACGCCGATCCCGAGCCTGCTGTACGAATTCCACCACCACCGGCTCGGCGCGACGATCGACGGCGCCGAATATGCGGAAGCCGAGGTCGACTTCTTCGACGACGTGGTCAGCGGCGCGCATGCCCGCCGCGAGGAGATCGACGCCTTGATCGCCGGCAAGCTCGCCCAAGGCTGGTCGCTGGCGCGGCTCGACAAGCCGATGAAGGCGATCCTGCGGGCCGGCGCCTATGAGCTGGTCGCGCGCGCCGACGTGCCCGTCTCCACCGTGATCGACGAATATGTCGAGGTCGCCAAGGCCTTCTACGACGCTCGCGAGACCGGCTTCGTCAACGGCCTCCTCGACGCGCTGGCGAAGGACGTGCGGAAGTGACCTATCCTCCCTGCGAGCGAAGCTCGTGGGGAGGGGGACCGCACGAAGTGCGGTGGAGGGGCCTTGGGTGCCGAAATGCCCCTCCCCCATGCTTCGCATGGTCCCCCTCCCCATCGCTTCGCGACAGGGAGAGAAGGCGGTGAGCACCGAATCCGCCTTCATCGACTCCCTGCGCGCTTTGGCGACGGATCCGGCGGCGCGCGGGCTGCTCGACGATGCGGCGGTGCTCGAGGTCGGGGACGAGAGGCTGGTGCTCACCCACGACATGATCGCCGAGGGCGTCCATTATTTGCCCGACGACCCGCCGGCCGACGTCGCCTGGAAGCTGGTCGCGGTGAACCTGTCCGACCTCGCGGCCAAGGGCGCGCGGCCGGTTGGGGTGCTGCTCGGCTTCACCCTTGGCGAGGCGGAATGGGACCGGGCCTTCGCCCAGGGGCTTGGCGCGGCCCTCGCGGCGTTCCGGCTCTCCCTGCTCGGCGGCGACACCGTTGCCGCGCCCGCGCGGGTGCTCGGCCTCACCGCGATCGGCCGCGCGGCCGGGCCGGTCCCCTCCCGCAGCGGCGCAAAGCCCGGCGACCTGCTCTGGGTCAGCGGCACGATCGGCGATGCCGGCGCAGGGTTGAAGGCGCTGCGCGGCGAGCTGGCCCCCTCGTCTGCCCTGATCGAGCGCTATCGCAATCCGCGCCCGCGGCTGGAGGCAGGCGAGCGGCTGGCGCCACTGGTCAGCGCGATGATGGATGTCTCCGACGGCCTGCTGATCGATGCGCATCGCCTCGCCACCGCGAGTGCCTGCGGCATCGACCTCGCCCTGGACTCCGTCCCTCTTTCCGAAGCCTATCTCGCCGCCTGCGGGGAGGACCGGATCGCGGCCGTCACCGCGGGGGACGATTACGAGCTGCTGTTCGCGGCCGCACCGGATACCGTGCCGGCGCTGCTCGCGCTGGCCGAGCAGCTCGGCCTGCCCTTCACCCGGATCGGCGCCTGCGTCCAAGGCGCGGGACTGATGCTGAGCGATCATGGCGCGCCGGTCCCTCTCCCGCCGAGTCTCGGTTTCGAGCACGGAACATAGGCCTGGCCCCGGCACGAACGGTTGAATCCTGCGTTCATCCTTCGTAAAGCCCGCGCCACATCGGAGCCTCGCGCTTCCGTGGGCGCCAGTCGTGCGCCCATCCAATCACAGGGGAAGGACGTTTCATGACCGTCGTGCTCATCGCCATAGGCTGCGGCTTGATCGCCGTGCTGTACGGCATCATCACTTCGATGCAGGTGCTGCGCGCCTCGCCCGGCAACGAGCGGATGCAGGCCGTCGCGGAGGCCATCCAGGAAGGCGCCAAGGCCTATCTCGGCCGCCAGTACATGACGATCGCGATCGTCGGCGTGGTCGTCGCGGTGCTCGTCGGCTTCTTCCTGGGCATTCCCCAGGCGATCGGCTTCGTGATCGGCGCCTTGCTCTCGGGCGCCGCCGGCTTCATCGGCATGAACATCTCGGTCCGCGCCAATGTGCGCACCGCGGAAGCGGCGCGCACCAGCCTGCAGGGCGGCCTCACCGTGGCCTTCCGCTCGGGGGCGATCACCGGCATGCTCGTCGCCGGCCTTGCCCTGCTCGCGATCTCGGTCTTCTTCTACGTCCTGGTCGGGCTCCAGCATCATGAGCCCAATTCCCGCGAGGTGATCAATGCGCTGGTCAGCCTCGCCTTCGGCGCCTCGCTGATCTCGATCTTCGCGCGTCTCGGCGGCGGCATCTTCACCAAGGCCGCCGACGTCGGCGCCGACCTCGTCGGCAAGGTCGAGGCCGGCATCCCCGAGGACGATCCCCGCAACCCGGCCGTGATCGCCGACAATGTCGGCGACAATGTCGGCGACTGCGCCGGCATGGCCGCCGATCTGTTCGAGACCTATGTCGTGACCGTCGGCGCCACCATGGTGCTGATCGCCCTCCTCGTCACCGCCGCCCCGGCGCAGATCCTGGCGCTGATGAGCCTGCCGCTCATCATCGGCGGGGTCTGCATCATCACCTCGATCATCGGCACCTATGCGGTGCGGCTCGGCAAGAGCCAATCGATCATGGGCGCGCTTTACAAGGGCTTCTGGCTGACCGCGATCCTCTCGGTCGGCGCGATCTACGGCGCGATGCGCTACGTCATTCCGAACCTCAACGCGCCGATCGGCGGCGCCACCGAGGCGGCCGGGTTCGACGTCGACCAGTCGGTCGCCACCCAGGCGGTCGGCCACGGCTTCACCGGCATGGACCTATTCTGGTGCGCCCTGGTTGGGCTCGCGGTGACCGGCCTGATCGTCTGGATCACCGAATATTATACCGGCACCAACTACCGGCCGGTCCGCTCGATCGCCAAGGCCTCGCAGACCGGCCACGGGACCAACGTGATCCAGGGTCTCGCGATCAGCCTCGAATCGACCGCGGCGCCGACCCTGGTGATCTGCGTCGGGATCATCGTCTCCTATCAGCTCGCCGGCCTGATCGGCATCGCCTTCGCCGCGACCGCGATGCTCGCGCTCGCCGGCATGGTCGTCGCGCTCGATGCCTACGGCCCGGTCACCGACAATGCCGGCGGCATCGCCGAAATGTCGGGCCTCGAGGACAGCGTCCGCGAGAAGACCGACGCGCTCGACGCGGTCGGCAACACCACCAAGGCGGTGACCAAGGGCTATGCGATCGGCTCCGCGGGCCTTGCCGCCCTGGTCCTGTTCGGCGCCTATACGACCGACCTGCAGCGCTTCGCCGCCGAGCTCAACATCGGCATCGACGGCGTCGATTTCAGCCTGTCCAACCCCTATGTCGTGGTCGGCCTGCTGCTCGGCGCGCTGCTGCCTTATTTGTTCGGCGCGCTCGGCATGACCGCGGTCGGCCGGGCCGGCGGCGCCGTGGTCGAGGAGGTGCGCGGCCAGTTCCGCGACAATCCCGGCATCATGCAGGGCACCAGCCGTCCCAACTACGGCCGCACCGTCGATCTCGTCACCCGCGCCGCGATCAAGGAGATGATCGTCCCCTCGCTGCTGCCGGTGCTTGCGCCGATCGTGGTCTATTTCCTGATCACCGCGGTGGCCGGGCAGGCTTCGGGCTTCGCCGCGCTCGGCGCCCTGCTGCTCGGCGTCATCGTCTCCGGCCTGTTCGTCGCCATCTCGATGACCTCGGGCGGCGGCGCCTGGGACAATGCGAAGAAGTATATCGAGGACGGCAATTATGGCGGCAAAGGCTCCGAGGCCCACAAGGCCGCGGTGACTGGCGACACCGTCGGCGATCCCTACAAGGACACGGCCGGCCCGGCGGTGAACCCGATGATCAAGATCACCAACATCGTGGCGTTGCTGCTGCTGGCGATCCTGGCGCACTAAGCGCGCGACACCAATGAATGCAAAACCCCGCGGCGAAAGCCGCGGGGTTTTTGTTGAAAGAACCAGAGGC
>JAFAZM010000152.1 GCA_019239785.1 Sphingomonadaceae bacterium | reverse complement strand
AAACGCGCACCCAGAAGATCGTCGGCAAAACCACGCTCGCCAACCCTCTTCACCGCCATCGCCTCAGCTCCCACGATCCTCAAAACAGAGAATCACAGACGAAGACTTTTGCATAGGCCTCGCAGGCGGGAGAGGGTGAGTCTAGCGAAGGCCGATCCGGTGCAGCGCCGCGCCTTCGCGCTTGAGCCAGGCCCGGGCGGGCTTCGGGTCGGTCCCGAGCAAAGCCTTCACCAAGGCATGGAAGTCCGGCCCGTGGTTCAGATGGACGAGATGGGCGACCTCGTGCGCGACGGTGGCGCGACGGACGAATTCGGGGGCCAGGATCAGCCGCCAGGAGTAACGGATCGTCCCGCCGGACGAGCAGCTGCCCCAGCGCGAAACCGGATCGCCGATGCCGACCCGCGACGCCTTGACGCCAGCCTTGGCGGAGAACTCGCGGGTCTCGCGGTCGAGCAGGTCCAGCGCGTGCGCCTTGAGCCAGCGCAGCAGCCTGGCTTCGAGACCCTCGGCCGGGCCGCCGGCGACCAGCCTGCCCTCGCCGCGCTCGATCCGCCGCGGCCGGGCCGGGTCCCAGTCGAGCCGGTGCGGCAGGCCGTGGAGCGGGACGTTCCCTCCCGGCGCGAACGGCACCGGCTCGGGGATCGCCGCAAGCGCCTGCTCGACCCAGGCCCGGTGGCCGGCCGCCCAGGCGAGGGCCCGGCGCTGCGACATCCGCTTGGGCAGGGTCAGGATCACCGAGCGGGTGCGCGGATCGACGTGCAGCCGCAGGCGCCGGGCGCGCGGCGACACCTTCAGGGTCAGCGTCGCGCCGCCGAGCTCGTGCTCAGAGCGGACGGTCGACGAGATGATGTTCGAGAGTCCCAGCTTCATCTTCCGATATCGTCCAGCCGCGCACCGACATGCCGGCCGCGTGCACGCTCTCGCGGTCGCCGCTGACCAGATAATGCCAATCGGGCAGCGGCTTGCCCTCGCTCCGCAGCCGATAGGCGCAGGTCGAGGGCAGCCAATCGATCTTCGCCATCTTGGCGAGGTCGAGCCGCACGCAATCGGGCACGAAGACCCTGCGCAATTTGTAATTGCTGCAGCGGCAGCTCGACCGGTCGAGCAGGCGGCAGGCGACGTTGGTCGGGTGGAGGGCGCCGGTCTCCTCGTCCTCGAGCTTGTGCAGGCAGCATTTGCCGCAGCCGTCGCAAAGGGCTTCCCACTCGTCGCGGTCGAGCGACTGCAGCGGCGCCTCCCAGAACCGCTCCCTCATCGGACCCACCTGCCGAGCTCGGCGGCGACGCCCTCCGGCCCTTGGTCGCTCGGGACGATCGCGATCGGCTTGCCGTCCGGACCGTAGAGCACCGCCATCCTGGTATGGTTGACCATATAGCCGCCGCCCGGACTCGCCTCGCCGCGCTGATAGAAGATGCGATATTCGCGCGCGACCTGGGCGATCTCCGCCTCGCTGCCGGTGAGGCCGAGCAGGCGCGGGTGGAAGGCGGCGACGAAGCGGCGGAGCACGTCCGGCGTGTCGCGGGCCGGATCGACGCTGATGAAGATCGGCTGCACCTTCGCCGCGCGCGCCCCATCCTCGGCCTCGAAGCGGCGCAGGCCGGCGCCGATCACCTGCATGTCGACAGGGCAGACGTCCGGGCAGAAGGTGTAGCCGAAATAGACCAGCCGATACTTCCCGGCGAAGTCGCGGTCGCTGACGCGACGGCCGTTCTGGTCGGTCAGGGTGAAAGGCCCGCCCATGCTGGCGCCTTCGAGCGGCGGCGGCGCGGCCTGCGGCGAGCAGGCCGCCAGCAGCAATGCGGCCAGCACAGCGACGAGGGCGGAGAGGCGCGGGGCGCATTCGTTCATGACAGCAGCAGCCTTGCTTTGCTAAGGCGCCGCGATCAAGCCGAATGAAGCGCGGAGGCATCGAAAAGGATGAGCAGGATCAATCGGCTGGGCTTCGGCGCCTTCCTCCTCGCGTTGCTCGCCACGCCTTTGGTGGCGCAGAGCTTCTCCGACGGCTTCACCTTCCTGAAGGCGGTGCGCGAGCGCGACGGCACGACCGCCGAACGGATCCTCGCCAACCCTTCCTCGACCGCGATCAACGCGCGCGACCCCTCGAACGGCGAGACCGCACTGCACATCTTGGTGCGCGGCCGCGACCTCACCTGGCTGAGCTTCATGCTCGGGCGCGGCGCCCGGCCCGACAGCCAGAGCAATGACGGCACCACCCCGTTGATCCTTGCCGCGCAGATCGGCTGGACCGAGGGCGCCGAGCAATTGCTCGCCCGCCGCGCCAATCCCAATCTCGGCAACCGCAGCGGCGAGACGCCTTTGATCGTCGCGGTCCATCGCCGCGACCTGCTGATGGTGCGGCTGCTGCTCAGCCAGCACGCCAATCCGAACCAGACCGACAATCTCGCGGGCAATTCGGCGATCGACTATGCCCGCCAGGACCCCCGCGCCGCCCAGATCCTGCGCGAGCTGGAGCAGCATCGCTAAGCTGGGGATTTGGGGACTGGGGACTGGGACTGGGACTGGGACTGGGACAAAACTGACCACCAGCACCGTTCGGGCTGAGCCTGTCGAAGCCCTTTCCCTTCCCTTTTGCTGCTGGAAGAATGGAGAGCCCTTCGACAGGCTCAGGGCGAACGGGGGTGGTTCGAAAGCCTACCTGTCCAGACGTTCCAGCCCCGCAAGGCCCGGATCGAGATCCCCCGCGAGCCGCCGCGCGGCGCGGCGGGCGAAGCGCAGGGTCTCGGCCTTGCGGCGCGCGGCGGCGAGCGGGCGGTGCGGGGCCGGGCGAAGCACCTCGGCGTCGTAGCGGTCGGCGACGATCAGGCCGGCGCAATCGGGGCCGAGCCTGTCCCCGTCGAACGGGGCGAGGCCGAAGCCGGCCGGCACCGCCCAATAGAAATAGTCGCAATAATCCAGATAGTCGCACCATTTGGCGTCGCCGAGCAGGTCGGCGCGCGAAACCTTGATCTCGACGATGGTCAGCAGCCCCCTGGCGTCGATCGCCACCATGTCGGCGCGGCGGCCGTTCGGCAGAGGCACCTCGCAGATCGCGAACATGTCGCCGCGGAAGAACAGCCGCGTCACCCCGCGCGCGACGTCCTGCGCGACGAGCGGCGCGTCGGCGAAGCAGAGCGTCGAATCGGGCTGGCTGGCCATGAAGGCCAGACTAGAATGAAACGGGAACGGAGGAAAGGCTCGCCGCGCTCAGCGGTAGAAGACGTGGTTCCCGAGCGCCGCCACCCGGACCAGCCGCCAGGCGGGGCGGACCGAGCGGGCATGGAAGAAGAGCGCGTGCGGCGCTTCGTCCCGGACGAGGTCCTGGCGGGCGATCTGGGCGATCGCGACCGCGGTGCGCCAGTCGCGCGACGCCTGCGGCGCGGCCGGGATGTAGCCGCCATGGACGAAGGAGAATTGGCCGCGCTGGCGGACGACGCCGCAGATCGTCGAAGGGAAGCGGCCGCCCGACTGGGCGCGGTTGATGATCACGTCGGCGACGGCGAGCTGGCCGGCGAGCGGCTCGCCCTTGGATTCCCAATAGACGGCGCGGGCGAGGCAGTCGGTTTCCTCGTCCGGCGTGTCGGCGCCGGCATAGGCGCTCACCAATTCGGCCAGGCTGCGGCTCGGCCGCGCGCCGCTTTCGTCGTCGCCGGGCTGCTGGTCGAGCACGCTTTGCGGCAGGGCGGGGGCAATGGCGTGGGTGACGACCGGGGCCTGCTGGTCGAAGGCCTGGGCGGGCGTGGGATAGGAGAGGTCGTTGAGGCCGAGCGATTCGGCGGAAAGGCGGCTGCCCTGGTGATCGGTGTAGGAAATCGGCGTGGCGCTGTCCGCCCGCTGGGCGATCGAGGGGCCGGCAAGGCCGCCGGCGGCGCAAAAGGTCAGGGCTGCCGCGGACAGGGCCGCAGCGCGGGAAAGGCGTCGCATTGATGCTCAAATCAGTGCGGTCGACCCGTCGATTGGGGATGGAAACTGGTCCCCCGATGGCCTCCCGTCTCGCTTCGGCCGCCCTTCCGTTCGCCGGAATGGGTAGCGCCCGCTGCTACGCTCGAAGTGCTGCAGACGCATTGGAAGCCGGCCGGAAGAGCGTCAACCGACCGCGTTCATTTCAGCGGCGAACCGTTCGACGGATGCGATATCCAGTTCCAAAATCCACAGATCCGGATCGGATTTTCGGCGCCGTTCGAGGAACGAATTGAAATCCTGTTCGTTTTCAAGATCTTGCCTGGTGGGCTGCCAGGCATAGTTGCCGTTCGGCTGGAGCAGGCGCTCCAGAAAGCACGCTTTTCTGCCCTTTTCGGCCAGAATCACGGCGATTGCGCCGGCCATTTGCTCGCCCTTGGCGAGCACGACTCCGAATCCCCCCGAAGCCTCGGCGCGCCGCAGCAGCGCCGTAGCCAGCACCTGGCTGGTGAGTCGCGCCATCAGCCGGGCCGGTAACCGGCGAGGCTGCTCAAGGCGATGTGCGAGCGCATGAAGGTGCCCGTCCCGCGCGCCGCCTCGTCGCCGTCGGGGAGGAGCAATCGCGCCTCGCCGACGAACACCCGGCGCCGGCCGCTGACCCAGCGCCCCTCGGCAATGGCCGGCCCCGGCTTCAGCGGCCGGGTGAAGACCAGGTTGAAGGCGGTGGTGAGCAGGAAGCGGTCGCTGACCATGGTATTGCAGGCGTAGAAGGCGGCATCGTCCATCATCTTGAAATAGAGCGTGCCGTGGGCGGCGCCGGCGGCATGGTCGGTCGCGCCGCCGATCTCGAAGCGGATTCGTGCGAACCCCGGCTCGGCGATCTCGATCTCCGATTCGAACAGGCGGTTGATCGGGGCGTGGCGGTAGAGCGATTCCATCGCCCGAAAGTGCGCCGCCTGGCCCGCCCCCATGCCCGCCTCAGGCGGCATCGCGCGCATCTACGCCGGCCAGCAAGGCGAACAAGGCGTCCTTCGAGCGGGCGCCGCGCAATTTGGCGACAGCCTGCCGGTCGCGGAACACGCGGCTCACCGTCGCCAGCGCCTTCAGATGCTCGGCGCCGGCATCGGGCGGCGAGAGAAGGAGGAAAACGAGATCGACCGGCAGGCCGTCGATCGCCTGGAAATCGATCGGCTGCGAGAGCCGCGCGAAATAGCCGAAGACGCGATCCAGCCCGCCGATCTTGCCGTGCGGGATGGCGGTGCCGGCGCCGAAGCCGGTCGAGCCGATCTTCTCGCGCGCATTGAGGCAGGCGACGATGTCCTTGGTCGCAAGGCAGCTCAGCCGCGCCGCTGCGGTGGCGAGCTGCTGGATCAGCGCCTTCTTGTTGGCGACGACCAGATCGTCGTCGATCGCCTGGGCGGAGAGGATGGCGGAAAGGTCGCTCATGTGGGTCCGTTCGGCTTTTAGGACATGCCCAGTTGCGGGCATATAGGGGACAGCGCGTGACTTGCGAGTCAGGCGCGTTGCGGCTCGACCCAGCCGATCGTGCCGTCGCCTCGTCGGTAGACCATGTTGAACGATCCGGTGCCGCTGTTGCGGAACATCAGCGCGTTGGTGTTGCGAAGATCGAGCATCATCACCGCATCAGACACCGTCGCGTCGGGAATGTCGACCTTGGTCTCGGCGATGATCAGCGGATTGTCCTCCGGCTCGGCATCCTCGCCGTCCGCCGTCTGGAACACGCGATATTCGGCATTTGCCGGAATCTCCTCGATCGACT
>JAFAZM010000312.1 GCA_019239785.1 Sphingomonadaceae bacterium | reverse complement strand
TCGCGCAGATCAAGACGCTTCAGGGCGAGCGCCAGCGCGCCGCCGCCAAGGCGTAAGGAGCGAGAAGACATGCCGAAGCGCGTCCTGACCGGCACCGTGGTGTCCGACAAGACCGACAAGACGGTGGTGGTCCGTGTCGAGCGGCGGGTGAAGCACCCGCTCTACGGCAAGATCATCAAGCGGTCGAAGAAGTATCATGCCCATGACGAGGGCAACGAATATCGCGAGGGCGAGACCGTCCGCATCGAGGAGACGCGGCCGCTTTCGAAGCTGAAGACCTGGACCGTACTGGGCCGCGTCGACACCCACGCGACCCCGGACTCCACGGCCGAGGCGAAGAAGCCCGCCAAGGCGAAGAAGTCTGCCGACGCCGAGGCCCCCGAGGCCGAGACGGCGGAAGCCTGAACCGGTTTTGCAACTGATCGCCGGGGGTGAAGCCTCGGTTGAAGTGAAGAGAAGGAATTGGATCGATGATCCAGATGCAGTCCAACCTTGAGGTCGCCGACAATAGCGGCGCCAAGCGCGTCCAGTGCATCAAGGTGCTGGGCGGCTCGAAGCGGCGCTTCGCCGGCGTTGGCGACATCATCGTCGTCTCCGTCAAGGAAGCCGCGCCGCGCGGTCGCGTGAAGAAGGGCGACGTCCACAAGGCCGTGATCGTGCGGACCGCGAAGGACATCCACCGTCCGGATGGGTCCACGATCCGCTTCGATTCGAACGCGGCCGTGCTCGTCAACAACAATGCCGAGCCGATCGGCACCCGCATCTTCGGCCCCGTCGTGCGCGAGCTGAGGGCGAAGAAGCATATGAAGATCATCAGCCTCGCGCCGGAGGTCCTGTAATGTCTGCCGCCAAGATCAAGAAGGGCGACAAGGTCGTCGTCCTGTCCGGCAAGGACAAGGGCCGCCATGGCGAGGTCACCAAGGTGATGCCGAAGGACGGCAAGGTGCTGGTTTCCGGCATCAACGTCCACGCCCGGCACGCCAAGCCGACGCAGGCGCGTCCCCAGGGCGGCATCGTCCGCGCCGAGGCGCCTTTGCACGTCTCCAAGGTCGCGATCGAGGATCCAAAGACTGGGAAGCCGACGCGGGTGCGCTTCGAGGAGCGCGATGGAAAGAAGGTCCGGATCGCGGTCCGGTCCGGGGAGCTGATCAATGGCTGAAGCCAAATATGTCGCGCGCCTGCGCCGCGAGTTCGACGAGAAGATCGTCCCGGCGATGATCGAGAAGTTCGGTTACAAGAACCGGATGGAGGTCCCGCGCCTCGAGAAGATCGTCATCAACATGGGCGTCGGTGAGGCGACCCAGGACAAGAAGAAGGTCGAGACCGCGGCCCAGGAGATGGAGCTGATCGCAGGCCAGAAGCCGGTGATCACCCGCGCCAAGAAGTCGATCGCCCAGTTCAAGCTGCGCGAGGGCATGCCGATCGGCGTCAAGGTCACCCTGCGCCGCGAGCGGATGTACGAGTTCCTGGACCGGCTGGTCACGGTCGCGCTGCCGCGCGTCCGCGACTTCCGCGGGCTGAACCCGAAGAGCTTCGACGGCCGCGGCAATTACGCGATGGGCCTCAAGGAGCAGCTCGTGTTCCCCGAGATCAACTATGACCGCATCGAGAAGGTGCGCGGCATGGACATCATTGTCACCACCACCGCGAGGACGGACGAGGAGGCGCGCGAGCTGCTGCGCCTGTTCAACTTCCCCTTCCCCCGCGAGGACGAGCAGAAAGAGGCGGCCTGAGCCATGGCGAAACAGAGTTCCATCAACAAGAACGAGCGTCGCAGGAAGCTGGCGAAGCGTTATGCCGGCCAGTACGCGAAGCTGAAGGCGATCGCCAACGACGAGTCCAAGGACGAGACCGAGCGGCTGATCGCGCGGCTGAAGATGGCCGAGATTCCGCGCAACGGCAATCCGACGCGCATCCGCAACCGCTGTGAGCTGACCGGGCGCCCGCGCGCTTTCTATCGCAAGTTCCGGCTCTCCCGGATCATGCTGCGGGAGCTTGGAAACAAGGGCCTGATCCCCGGCCTCACGAAGTCGAGCTGGTAAGGTAGAGCTATGCCATTGACCGATCCCCTGGGTGATATGCTCACCCGCATCCGCAACGGCCAGCAGGCCCGGAAGGACAGCGTCGTCTCGCCGGCCTCGAAGCTGCGCGCCCGCGTCCTCGACGTGCTGCAGCGCGAAGGCTACATCCGCGGCTATCGCGAGGAGAAGCTCGGCGATCATGCCGGGCTGCGCATCGAGCTGAAATATTTCGAGGGCCAGCCCGCGATCCAGCACGTCAGCCGCGTCTCCCGTCCCGGCCGCCGGGTCTATTCGGGCGCGCAGGAGCTGCCGCGGGTCCGCAACGGCCTCGGCATAACCATCGTCTCGACGCCCAAGGGCGTGCTCTCGGATGCCGAGGCGCGCACCCAGAATGTCGGCGGCGAAGTGCTCGCGGAGGTGTTCTGATGTCCCGTATCGGTAAGAGGCCGGTGCCGCTGCCTTCGGGCGTGACGGCGACCACCGAAGGCCGGACCCTGAGCGTCAAGGGCCCCAAGGGCACGCTCTCGCTGCAGATGCGCGACGAGATCAGCTACGACATCTCCGAGGACGGCATCTCCGTGCAGCCGGCCAACGAGACCAAGCAGGCGCGCGCCTTCTGGGGCATGCAGCGCACGCTCGTGCAGAATCTCGTCACCGGCGTCTCCGAGGGCTTCACCAAGGTGCTCGAGATCACCGGCGTCGGCTATCGCGCTACCGCCCAGGGCAAGACGCTGCGGCTGCAGCTCGGCTACAGCCACGACGTCAATGTCGACGTGCCGGAAGGCATCGAGGTCAAGACCCCCGACAACACCACCGTCGAGGTCTCCGGCATCGATCGCCAGAAGGTTGGGCAGGTCGCCGCCGAGATTCGCCGCTGGCGCAAGCCCGAGCCCTACAAGGGCAAGGGCATCAAGTATCGCGGCGAGTATATCTTCCGCAAAGAAGGCAAGAAGAAGTAAGCCATGGCGAGATTCGATCCCTTCACCAAGCGCGCCCAGCGCGTCCGCACGGCGATCCGGCGCAATGCCGGCGGCCGCGCCCGCCTGTCGGTCCATCGCTCGGGCCGCCACATCTACGCCCAGGTGATCGACGACGCGCAGGGCGTGACCGTCGCTTCGGCTTCGACGCTGGAGAAGGAGGCGCGCGCCAAGACCGGCGCGACCGTCGCTTCCGCCCAGGACGTCGGCCGCAAGATCGCCGAGCGCGCCAAGGCCGCCGGCGTCACCAGGGTGGTGTTCGACCGCGGCGGCTTCCTCTTTCATGGCCGCGTCAAGGCGCTGGCCGATGCCGCCCGTGAGGGCGGACTGGAGTTCTGAACATGGCTGACGAAAACACCCAGCTTCCCGAGGGCGGCGACGCTCCCGCGGCCGAGGCGACCGGCGCGCCGGAGGGCCGCCGCGAGCGCGGCAGCCGCGGCGGACGCGGGCGCGACAATCGCGGCGGCGGCAATCGCGGCCGGCGCGACGACCGCCGCGGCGGCCGCAATGCCGAGGAGGATGGCGGCGAGGAGCTGATCGAGAAGCTCGTCCACATCAACCGCGTCTCCAAGACGGTGAAGGGCGGCAAGCGCTTCGGCTTCGCCGCGCTCGTCGTCGTCGGCGACGGCAAGGGCCGCGCCGGCTTCGGCCACGGCAAGGCCCGCGAGGTGCCCGAGGCGATCTCCAAGGCGACCGCCGCCGCCAAGAAGGCGATGGTCCGCGTGCCGCTGCGCGACGGCCGCACCCTGCACCATGACGGGCTCGGCCATTTCGGCGCCGGCCGCGTCTATGTCCGCTCGGCCCCGGCCGGCACCGGCATCATCGCCGGCGGCCCGATGCGCGCCGTGTTCGAGAGCCTTGGCGTCCACGACGTGGTCACCAAGTCGATCGGCACGTCCAACCCCTACAACATGATCCGCGCCACCTTCGAGGCGCTCGGCGAGCAGACCTCGCCGAAGAGCGTCGCGCAGCGCCGCGGCAAGAAGATCGCCGACCTGATGGCGCGCCGCGAGGGCGTCGCCGGCCAGGCGGAAGCTTTGGCCGAAGCCGAAGCACTGGTGGAGTAAGACACGTGGCCAAGCTCAAAGTGACCCAGACCGGCTCGCCGATCCGCCGCGAGGACGGCCAGCGCGCGACCCTCAAGGGCCTCGGCCTCAACAAGCTGCACCGCACGGTGGAGCTCGAGGACACCCCGGAGATCCGCGGCATGATCCGCGCGGTCCGGCATATGGTGACGGTCGAGGGCTGAGAAAAACCCTCTCCCTGTAGGGGAGAGGGAGGGGCCCGCCGCGAAGCGGTGGGAGGGTGAGGGCAAACCGCCATCCGCCCGAAAGGCCCTCACCCCGGCCCTCTCCCCT
>JAFAZM010000077.1 GCA_019239785.1 Sphingomonadaceae bacterium | reverse complement strand
GCCAGGGGACCGTGACGCTGGTCTCCCGGGTGCCGACCGAGCCGACCAGCCTCGATGCCAACCTCAACATCCAGGAGCCGGTGTTCCGCATCCGCGTGCGGATCGACCAGTTCCCGCCGCGCATTCCCGCCGACCAGCGCTACATGCGGCCGG
Organism: Sphingomonadaceae bacterium; assembly: GCA_019239785.1. Lineage (GTDB taxonomy): Bacteria > Pseudomonadota > Alphaproteobacteria > Sphingomonadales > Sphingomonadaceae > Allosphingosinicella. The sequence goes on along the minus strand of JAFAZM010000077.1, from coordinate 13,270 downwards.
GCATGACCCTGACCGCCAACCTCGTGCTCGAGCGGCGCAGCCTCTGGGAGGTCCTGTTCAGCCCGTTCCTTGGGCTCAGCCGCTCATGAGCGCGATCGAATGGCCCTGGTCGAACCGGGTCCGCCCGGTGCTCCAGTCGGAGGCGGCCGAGTGCGGCCTCGCCTGCCTCACCATGGTCTCGCGCCATTTCGGGCACCGGGTCAATCTGGCCGGGCTCCGCCAGCGCCATCCGACCTCGATCAAGGGCGTGACGCTGCAGGAGCTGATGGCGATCGCCTCCGAGCTGGAGCTGGCGCCGCGGGCGATCCGCCTCGACGTCGAGGAGCTGGACAAGCTGCGCAAGCCCGCGATCCTGCACTGGGACCTCAACCATTTCGTCGTCCTGGAAAGCGCGGACAAGACGCACGCGACGATCCTCGATCCGGCGCGCGGCCGCCGCCGCATCCCGCTCGCCAAGTTCGGCCGGCACTTCACCGGGGTCGCACTCGAGCTGGTGCCGACCGCCGACTTCAAGCCGATCGAGGCGCGGACCAGGACCCGGCTCAGCGACCTGTGGAGCCGGCTCTCCAATTATCGCGGACCGTTCACGCAGGTGCTGCTGCTCTCCTTGCTGATCCAGCTCACCACCCTGCTCACCCCCTTCTACATGCAGCTCACCGTCGACGAGGCGATCGGCCAGGGCGATTACAGCCTGCTCTCGGTGCTCTTCTTCGCCTTCTGCGTGATCTACGCGATGAACGGGATCACCAAGGGGCTGCGCGACTGGGTCGTGCTCACCCTCGGCCAGTCCTTGTCCTATCAGCTCGGCGGCAATCTCGTCCGCCACCTGGTGCGGCTGCCGCTCGCTTATTTCGAGCGGCGCCATGTCGGCGACCTGCTGTCGCGGATCGGCTCGATCTCGCCGATCCAGTCGCTGCTGACCAAGGGCATCGTCAACATCCTGATCGATTCGGCTTTGCTTCTGACCACGGTCATCGTGATGCTGCTGATCAGCCCGGCGCTGACCGGCATCGTCCTCGCCGCCACCCTGGTCTACGTCATCGTCAACCAATTGCTCTACCCGGCCCTGCGCCGCCGGACCGAGGAAGAGATCATGGCGCGGGCCAATGAGGACACCTATCTGATGGAGACGATGCGCGCGATCCGCGCGATCAAGCTCCACGGCCATGAGGCGATGCGCGAGAATGGCTGGCGCAACCGCTACGCCGAGGTGATCTCGGCCGGCTACAAGGCCAGGATCATCGACATCCAGACCGACCTTGCCGAGAATCTGCTCTATGGCCTGTCCTTCCTGCTCACCGTCTATCTCGGCGCGCTTGCGATCATGGACCAGAAGCTGACCGTCGGCATGCTGCTCGCCTTCCTCTCCTATCGAAACAGCTTCTCGAACAGCGCCAGCTCGCTGGTGTCCCAGTTCCAGAAATGGCGGCTGCTCGGCGTCCATCTCGAGCGGCTCTCCGACATCGTCGCCGAGAAGAAGGAGGCGATGCGGGTCGCGCCGGCGCGGACGGCGTTGCTTGCGGGGCCCGGAATCAGGGTCGAGGCGCTCAGCTTCGCCTACGGGCCGACCGAGGCGCCGATCATGGACAAGCTCAGCCTGGACATCCCCGCGGGCAGCTTCGTCGCGATCGTCGGCCCGTCCGGTACCGGCAAGACCACTTTGATGCGGCTGCTGCTTGGCCTGCTCGAGCCCGGCGCCGGCAAGATCGTCATCGACGGCGTCCCGCTCGGCCCGGCCACGCTCTCCGCCTGGCGCGCGCGGATCGGCGCGGTCATGCAGGACGATTATCTGCTGACCGGGACCCTTGCCGACAATATCGCCTTCTTCGATCCGCATCCGGACCAGCGCGCGATCGAGCACAGCGCGCGGCTCGCCTGCATCCACAACGACATCATCAAGATGCCGATGAGCTATCACAGCCTGATCAGCGACATGGGCGCGGCCTTGTCCTCGGGGCAGCGCCAGCGCATCCTGCTCGCCCGCGCCTTCTACCGCGATCCCGACGTGCTCTTCCTCGACGAGGGCACCGCCAATCTCGATCCGGAGACCGAGAACCGGATCGCCTCGGTGATCGCCAAGCTCAAGATCACCCGTATCGTCATCGCCCACCGCCCGGCTTTGGTCGAGCGCGCGGACATCGTCATCAAGCTTGAGGGCGGCAAGGCCAGCATCGTCCGCCAGGGCCCGGCGACGACGGTGCGTCCGGCGGCGCCGAGCCTGACGCCGTCGCGGATTTGAGTCCGCTTCTTACGGCCACACCGTTCGGGCTGAGCTTGTCGAAGCCCTTTCCTTGTCCTTGCTGCGGAAAGAAAAAGAGGTCCTTCGACAGGCTCAGGACGAACGGTTGGAGCAGTTCCAGCCCCTTTGTGATTCCCCGCCCCGAAGGGGATAAGGCTACAGATCGATCGCCGTCGATGCCCTGACGTTGATCTCGACCTCGACCTTGGTCTCGCTCGGCCGGATCTCGAACTCCCGGCGCAGGCGCGGATCGAAGAAGTCCTTGAGCAAAGGCGGCCGCCTGGCGGCGAAATAGAAGGCCGGATCGGCGGCGACCTCGTCGTCAGCGGTCAGCTTCAGCTCGTCCTTCCGGGTGACGTCCTCGACGATGCAATAGGCATGGGTGAAGCCCAGGCTGCGCAACGTATAGGCGCGGTGATAGCCGTTCTGCAGCACCAGCCGGCCGTTGCTGCGGATCGCGCTCATGAAGTTGGAGCCGAAGCCGACCATCAATCCGACCATCGCCGCGACCGGGCCGATGCTCTCGAAGCCGGCCAGCTCGTCGGGCATGAACAGCCGCGGCTGGTGCGGCCGGAAATCGTTCGAGGGGCAGGAGAAGACGAAGCGGTCGCCGGTCAGCCGCTGCATCCGCACCGGCGCCATCGGCCGGTCCAGCGGCAGGCAGAAATCGAACAGGCCCGCGGGATCGGGCGCGCCCGCGAGGGTGCCGCCGAGCTTCTCGGTGAAGCTGCATTCGACATGGACCTGGGACATGATCAGCTTGTCCAGCTCGACCTTCAGGATCGTGCTCGGCAGGTTGTCGAACGAGCCGCGGAACCAGGTGTTGGCGCGAAGCGCCGCCTCGAGCGGCGCCAGCTCCGCCTCGATCGGCCGGCAGTCGATCGTCTCGGCGATCCCGGCCTCTTCCTGCTCGAGCTCGTAATAGAGGTCGTTGGCTTCGCGCCATTCCATGGTGAGGGCGAGCGGATCGCGCTCGCGGCCGCCGACGGCCTTCTTGGCGACGAAGTTGATATAATCGCCGAGGTGCGGCTGCCCGAGCAGCCAGACCAGCTTCTTATAGGGGGCGACGCCCTGTTCGCTCGCGGGAATGGCCTTGTGCTTCACGATCTCGTCGCCTCGTCCGGCTTGCCAGGAGTCGCGAAGCTTAGCGGGAAAGTCTTGCCCAACGGTAAGGACCGATCGGCAAGGCGATGCGCCGGGGCCTCACCCAGACCCCGGCGTCCGAGCTCAGCAGTGGCTGTTCTTCTTCGACTTCTTGTGGCTCTTGCTGGACTTCTTGTGGCTCTTGCCGGAGTTCTTGCTGCCGCCGCCGCAGGGATCGCCGCAGCGCCCGCCGCCGCCCGCACCGTAGACCTGGCCCAGCTCGTCGATGTTGAGATCACGCATTGGATTACCCCTTTCGATTAGGAACGGCACCTGCCGCTAAATCCCGGATATCAAACGAATCGCGTTAACCCTCGCGTGAAATTCCGGCCGCTGTCCCAAAACGAGATTCCTAATCTTCTTGGTAAATGAGGGACTTGGCCATGCGCGTGAGGCCGGGGAATGAAGTTCCTTTCGGCCTTCACCGACCGTTAGAGACTCTGGTGCATAGCGCTCCGGATGGACTGCTGCGTCCCGATCAGGGGTGAGGTCATTCGGCTGCCGGCGGAGCGCTCGGCGGGCGGCCGCCGCCGCCTCGTCGTCACCGACTGGGCGGAGGGCGCGGAGCGGATTCCGGTGCTGGTGGTCGCGCTCGATGCGGGAGGCTGCCGCATCCTGGACGCCCCGCCGGGGCTTGCCGACGCCACCGGCCGCTTCTGGCTGAAGCTTCCCGACCACGAGGCGATCGAGATCGCCGCCTTCGCCGAGCGCAAGGCCGAGCTGGCCTGCACCTTCCTTCACCCGCTTGCCGCCGCGATTGTCGAGGAGATCGCGCATCCGCCGCACGCGGCCTATCATCGCTCAGGGCTGAAGCCCCGCTGCACCTTCCTGTGAGCTTGCGCTGAAGGGGCCGCTTCAGTGCTTCGCTCACACGCCGTAAGACGGAGGGATTGGCTCGCTATGCTCGCCGGTTTCCGCGGCGCGATGCGCCGCTCCGGCTCGAACCCGGAGGGTTCTCGGCCGCTCCCTCGCCGCCACAAAAAAGGCCCCCTGACGGGAGCCCTTTTTGTGGCGGAGACGGAGGGATTCGAACCCTCGGTAAGGAATTTATCCCTACGACGGTTTAGCAAACCGTTGGTTTCAGCCACTCACCCACGTCTCCGGGAACGGCCTGAGGGAGGGCCTATATAAGGCGATTCCCGATCGTTCAACCGGCCGCCGCCGCATCTTCATGCGTAGCAATACGATCTCCGCGCGGGCGCCCGCGCACGCTAAGCCAGCGGGACGCGTGGGAAAGGCGCCCGAATCGACTCGTCTGGGCGCGATATCGACTCGCTTCGCCGCCGATTCATGGACGCGAAAGGTTCGGCGGCGCTAAATTCGGCCGCGAGAGCGTGTGGGGACATATCATGCTGAAGAGCTTCCTGAAATTCGCCGGGGCTGCCGCCCTTGCGGCCGCCGCCATGCCGGCCGCGGCGCAGATCCAGACGGTCGATCCGAGCCAGCCCGCGAGCTGGCAGAGCGCCCCGCCGCCGACCACCGCCCCGGCCCCCGAGGCGCAGCCGCCGGCCGCCGACCCGCAGGGCTCGAGCTCCGATTACACCCCGGTGCAATCGCAGGCCGCGCAGCCCGATGCGACGCAGCCGCCAGCGGCGACGACGCAGGGTCTCGACAACCAGCAAGTGGCGACCCGCACCACCGAGCAGGGCAATACGGTCCCCCGCCGCGACGTGTTCAACGCCGCCGAGGGCGTGTTCGGCCGCGGCGCCCAGGGCCTCGCCCATCTGCTCGAGAACATCCTCCACGACCAGGGCGAGCCGACCGCCTACATCGCCGGCTCCGAGGCGGGCGGCGCCTTCATCCTCGGCGTCCGCTACGGCTCGGGCGTGATGCACCACCAGATCGAAGGCGACCGCACCGTCTACTGGACCGGCCCCTCGATCGGCTTCGACGCCGGCGCCGACGCCAACAAGGTGTTCGTGCTGGTCTACAATCTCCACGACAGCCAGGAGCTGTTCCGCCGCTACCCGCAGGCCGAGGGCCACGCTTATTTCATCGGCGGCTTCAACGCCCAATATATGCGCCGCGGCGACGTGGTGCTGATCCCGATCCGCCTCGGCGTCGGCATGCGGCTCGGCGTCAATGCCGGGTATATGCGGTTCTCCGAGCACAACCGCTGGCTTCCTTTTTAGCGGTCCCCTGGGCCGTCATCCCGGACTTGATCCGGGATCCATGAACACGGAGCTTGCGGGCTCGCGGAGGCGGGTGTTCATGGATGCTGAATCGAGTTCAGCATGACAGCGCGTGGGAGGGGCTTGGAGCCTCTTCCGACACGGACAGTTTCTCCCGAAGCCGCCAAGGCGCATAGCGCGCCCGAACGTCCAGGGGAGACTCGCCATGACCGACATTTCAGCCGCCGGCACCTACCGCCTCGGCCACCGCGACGTGCACCGGATGGGCTATGGCGCGATGCAGCTCGCCGGCCCCGGCGTGTTCGGCCCCCCGAAGGACCCTGACGCTGCAGTCGAGGTGCTCCGCGCCGCGGTCGCCGCCGGCGTCGACCATATCGACACGAGCGACTATTACGGCCCGCACGTTACCAACCAACTCATCCGCGAGGCGCTCCATCCTTATCCGTACGACCTCGTCATCGTCACCAAGCTGGGCGCGGTGCGGGGCAGTGACGCCTCCTGGATTCTCGCGCGCACGCCGGCCGATCTCGAAGCCGGACTTCGCGACAATCTGCGCAACCTCGACGTCGAGGCGATGGAGGTCGTGAACCTCCGCGTCGGCGGGATGCACGGCCCGGAGGAAGGCTCGATCGAGGAACCGTTCACCGCTTTGGCCGAGCTGCAGCGCCAGGGCCTGGTCCGCCATCTCGGCCTCAGCAACGTCACCCTGGCGCAGCTCGAGGAGGCGGAGCGGATCGCGCCGGTCGTGTGCATCCAGAACCATTACAATATCGTCCATCGCGACGACGATGCGATGATCGACGCGCTCGCCGAAAGCGGGATCGCCTATGTCCCCTTCTTCCCGCTCGGCGGCTTCAGCCCGATCCAGTCGGCGCAGCTGGAGCGGATCGCGGCGGGGCTCGATGCGACGCCGATGCAGGTCGCGCTCGCCTGGCTGCTGCAGCGCGCGCCGAACATATTGCTGATCCCGGGCACCTCGTCGGTGGCGCATCTCGAGGAGAATCTGGCGGCTGCGAACCTGGTGCTGGATACGGAGACGGTGGCCGATCTCGACGCGATCGGCGAGACTGTGGCGGGCTGACCAAGCTCGTCATCCCGGACTTGATCCGGGATCCATCTTTCTTTTGCCGGCTCCGAAGGAGAAAGGTGGATTCCGGATCAAGTCCGGAATGACGATGGTGGGACGAGCCGCCAGGGCAAGCTGCCGCCGCCGAGAAAGACGCGCACGTCGCCTTCCGTCTCCGGCACCTCGACCGGCGCCCGCTCCAGCACCACCTGTCCCTCGTTGAGGGGCAGGCCGTACAAACGGGGCCCGTTCTCCGAAGCGAACGCCTCGAACCGGTCCAGCGCCCCCTCCTCCTCGAACGCCGCCGCATAGGTCTCCAGCGCGAAGGGGGCGTTGAAGATACCGGCGCAGCCGCAGGCCGATTCCTTGGCGCTCGCCGCATGGGGGGCGCTGTCGGTGCCGAGGAAGAATTTCGTCGAGCCCGAGGTGGCGGCGCGGCGGACGGCACGCCGGTGCCGTTCGCGCTTGGCGACCGGCAGGCAATAGGCATGCGGCCTCAGCCCGCCGTCGAAGATCGCGTTGCGGTTGATGACGAGATGGTGCGGCGTGACCGTCGCCCCGATGTTCGGACCGCTGCTTTCGACGAAGGCTACCGCTTCGGCGGTGGTGATATGCTCGAAGACGATCTTCAGCGCCGGGAAGTCGCGGGCGAGGCCGGCGAGGATGCGGTCGATGAACACGGCCTCGCGGTCGAAGATGTCGACTTCGGGGTCGGTCACCTCGCCATGGACCAGAAGCGGCATGCCGAGCCGCTGCATCGCCTCCAGCGCCGGCCAGAGGTTGCTGATGTCGGTGACGCCGTAGGCGCTGTTGGTGGTGGCGTGCGCCGGGTAGAGCTTGCAGGCGGCGAACGCGCCCGTCTCGTAACCCCGCGCGATCTCGACCGCGTCCGCCTGGTCGGTCAGGTAGCAGGTCATCAGCGGCGTGAAATCGCAGCCGTCGGGCAAAGCGGCGAGGATGCGGCCGCGATAGGCCTCGGCCGCGGCGATATTGGTCACCGGCGGCACCAGGTTCGGCATCACGATCGCCCGCGCGAACTGCCGCGCCGTGAAGGGCGCGACCGCCTCCAGCATCGCGCCGTCGCGCAGGTGCACGTGCCAGTCGTCGGGCCGGCGGATCGCGAGGCGGGTTGGATCGGACACGCGCGCTCCCTATCAAAGAGCGATGAGTGGAACCACCTTGGCCGATCGCGCCCTGCTTCGCCTCTCCGGCGAGGACGTGCGCGGCTTCCTGCAGGGCCTCGTCACCAATGACCTGAACGCGCTTGGGCCGGACCATCCGCTTTGGGCAGGGCTGCTGACCGCGCAGGGCAAGGCCCTGTTCGACTTCATCCTCTGGGCCGACGGCGACGACGTGCTGGTCGATTGCGAGGCGAGCCAGGCCGAGGCGCTGGCGCGGCGGCTCACGCTTTACCGGCTGCGGCGCAGGATCGAGATCAGGCGGGAGGAGCAATTGGCTGTTCACTGGTCACCGTTCGGGCTGAGCCTGTCGAAGCCCTCTCCTTCTTCGCGGGATGAGGAGGAAGGAAAGGAAGAAAGGGAAGCCCTTCGACAGGCTCAGGACGAAGGGGAGGGGATGACGGCTGCGCCCGATCCGCGCCTGTCCCCGCTCGGCCGCCGCTGGCTGGCACCGGCGGGCGAGGCCGCGAGCGGATGGCTCGCCCACCGCCTCGCCCTGGGCGTCACCGAGGGCGTCGAGGAACTGGGCTCCGACAAAACCTTGTGGCTCGAATGCAATGCGGCCGAATTGCAAGGGGTGAGCTTCGCCAAGGGCTGCTATGTCGGCCAGGAGAATACGGCGCGGATGAACTGGCGGCAGAAGGTCAACCGCCGGCTGGTCGTCGTCCCCGCCGACGTGCCGGGGCCGCGCACCCGCATCCTTTATCCCGAGCTCGGCCTCGCGGTGGAGCATCGCCGCATCGACGATCTGGAGGGGGCGCTCATCCCCGATTGGCTGGCCGCCGCGTTGGCCTGATTGCCGTACGGCCATCCGATCCTGACCCGCTCATCCTGAGTAGCCGCTGAGCGAAGTCGAAGCGGCGTATCGAAGGACGCAGTGAATGCGAGCGGTCCTTCGATACGGGCCCTCGACTTCGCTCGGTCCCTACTCAGGATGAGCGAGGTGGTGGTTCCCATTTGGCGCGTGCAGTTCTAGCCTATGCGCCGGGGAGGGAAGAACATGGCGGGGCCGACGGATCTGCTGGTCGAGGAATTGCAGGCGCCGACGACGGCGCGGGGGTTCGGCAGCGGCTGGTATGCGGGCTTCTTCGCGCTGCTGCTCGGCGGGGTCAGCTTCGCGCTCGTGCTGGTGCTGCGCTATCCCGAATGGCTCGGCAGCCCGGAGCTCGCCCGGGTGCGCGATGCGAGCCTGTTCCGGCCGGCCGTCCACCTCTTCATCCTGGCCGCCTACGCGCTCGCCATCCTCAGCCTGATGCTCCGCCGACAGAAGGTGCTTGGCTTCACCGCACTCGCGGTGACGCTCGCGGCGGGCCTACTCGGCGGCTCCAACGCCACCGCGCGTGACGTCCACGATTGGGGGATCTTCTTCGGACTCGATTTCTTCGCGCTCAACATGGTGCTGACCGGTTTGATGTTCGCGCCGCTCGAGCGCATCCTGCCGCACCGCGCCGACCAGCGCCTGTTCCGCGTCGAATGGCGCGAGGATCTGTTCTACTTCCTGGTCAGCTCGATGCTGGTCCAGCTGATCACCTTCCTCACCTTCGCGCCCTCCAATTTCATCCTCGGCCAGACCGCCTCGCTCGGCGGAGTCCGGGGCGCGATCGGCGGGCAGCCCCTGGCGCTCCAGGTGCTGGAGATCATGCTGCTGACCGACCTCGCCCAATATTGGTTCCACCGCGCCTTCCATCGCGTGCCCTTCCTCTGGGGCTTCCACGCGGTCCATCACAGCACCAGATCGATGGATTGGCTCGCCAGCTCGCGCATGCACTTCGTCGAGATCTTCCTGCTGCGCGGGGTGACCGCGGTGCCGATGCTGACCTTCGGCTTCTCGCCGGTCGCGCTGCAAATCTATGTCGGCCTGGTCTACGTCTATTCCTCGTTGCTCCACGCCAATGTGAAGGGCGATTTCGACCGGCTCGGCCATGTCGTCGCGACGCCGCGCTTCCACCATTGGCACCACGGGCTGGAGGAGGAAGCGGTCGACAAGAATTTCGCGATCCACTTCCCGATCTTCGACCGGGTCTTCGGCACCTTCCATCTGCCGCCCGGCCGCTGGCCGCTGAATTATGGCGTGCCGGAGCAGGTGCCGTCCGGTTATTGGCGCCAGTTCCTCTACCCGTTCCGGCGCAGTGCCTCCGCGCTCAGTCCCGCACCCAGCGCACCGCCGGATCGTTGAAATCCACCACCTGGTTGAGCTCGCGCACGTTGCGGTAGCCGTAGCCGTAGAGGTTGATGAAGGTCTGGATGTTGAGCGCGAGCTGGATCGACTTGAGCGGCACCGGCGGGCGGTCGTTGCGGAAATTGTTGTTGCAGTAGATCAGGATCGTGCGGTCGCGCCGGCCGATCGTGCGGGCGAGGCTGGCGGCTGTGAAGTCGGTCAGCGGCAGGTTCACGGCGCCGGCGATGTGGCCGGCGGCGAACGCGTCCGCCGAGCGCGCGTCGAGGATCAAGGTGCCCCGCCGCGCCGCCAGCGCCGCGAACGCGGCCCAGTCGACCAGCCGCGCCTGGCGATAGGGCTGCACCTCCGCAGCGAGCCGCTGGAAGCCGCGATAATCGATCTGCGGATTGGAGGGCTGGGCGGCGGCGAGTGGTGTGGCGGCGGCGAGAAGCAGGGCGGCGAGACAGGAGCGGGGCATGACGGCCTCCTTTCGGCGCCCAACTGGTACGGCGCCGAACTGTCACCATGCTGAACAGCAGACATGTGCGAAGGCGCGCAGTCTTCCAAAATCTCCGTCTTTCTACTATTTTTTGCTTGAAAGTCCCTAGAGTGCTACACGGTGGCCGACTCGTAGGGAACGACATATGCGCACGATCGAGATATCGACCGAGACATTCGCGGCCATCTGGGGACGGCGTCAGCCTGGCGAAGAGACAGAGGACGCGATTCTTAAAAGAATCCTCGGAATTGGCACCAAGGTGGAGCCTGTCATGCCAGAGGGTCATGGCAAGGAAAGCGGGGGCGTGGTGGATCAGCGGAACGGGGTCAACTTCCCGGAGGGTTTCAGAATCTTTCGTCGGTACAAAGGTCGGGAATATGAAGCTGAAGCGCGTCAGGGCTCTTGGGTTCGAATGGACGACCAACGTCGCTTTCCCACCATCAATCAGCTGAACGCATCAATTGCGGCGGGCGCTGAAAACGTTTGGAACGGCAATTGGAAATTTCGGGATGTTGATGGTCAAGTGAGGTCGATCGGCGTGCTGCGCAGATAGATGCCCCCCTCCACAAGGGGCTCTAGTCGAGTCGACTCGAAAGGCTGGCCGGGGAAAGGTGTCCAAAACTCTCCCCGGCCGGCCTTTTTGTTGCTGGTCTAGACAATGACCCTGGCGAACGCCCGCACCGGAAAGGTGCCCATGCCGGCGATCTTTGGGGGCACGGCGGTGAAGGCGAAGCCCTCGTCCGGCAAGGCGCCGAGATTGGTCATATGCTCGCAGATCAGCACCCCGGCACCGAGCAGAATGGTGTGGACCGGGCGGCTGCGGGTGCTTGTGTCGTCGATATTGTGGCTGTCGATGCCGACCAGCCTGGCGCCGCGTTCGACCAGCAGCCGCGCCGCGGCTTCGGTCAGGAAGGGATGGTCCTCGAAATAGGCTTCCGTGCGCCAGTGCCGATCCCAGCCGGTGTGGACCAGCACCGCCTTGCCGGCGACGTCGAGCGCTTCGAACGCCGCCGCACCCACCGCCATCTCCGCGCTGCGCACGACAAGTCCCGGCAGCGAGGCGAGCCGCTCCAGGTCGAGCGCGGCAAGATCGTCGCCATCGGCGAAGCGGTGGAAGGGCGAGTCGAGATAGGTGCCGGTATTGGCGACCATGTCGATCCGGCCGATCTGGAAGGTCGAACCGTCGTCGTAGAAGGCGCGCGAGGCCTCGCGCTCCCAAAAGTCGCAGATCGCGGGGCCGGGCAGGCCCTTATAGGTGGTCATGCCGGCCTCGATCATATGGCTGAGGTCGACGAGCTTCTTTTCCATATCCGCCATAAGGCCCAGGCTCCGATCAGCAGCCAGATCACGTTCAAGGTGGCCGAGGGCAAGGCGCGGTGCCACCAGCCGTTGACGACGAAGCCAGCCGCGCCGACGACGTTCATCCCCTGATAGAGCATCGACTGGCCGCTGAGCCGGCCCGTCGAGAGCAGGAGATAGGCGAGCAGGATCAGGACGGCGCCGGCCCAGCCCACCCCTTCGACCAGGATCAACACCCGGTCAGCGCGCGCGGCGGCCCCGCCATGCCGCAATACCAGACGTCGGTCGCGCCGATCGCCTGGTCGGCGACGACCCAGCGGCCGCCGCGGAAGCGCAGGATCGCGCTCACCGTGAGGCCGTCCATATTCTCGAAGTCGCGGAAGTAGCGCCGCCCGTCGATCCTGCCGCCGCCCGGCCGCTGCGGCTCGGCGACCACCAGGGCCCAGCCGTCCAGCACCCGCGCCTGGCTGACCACGAACTCGACCGGCTTGCCGAGCCGCGCCTCGATCGACGGCCGCAGCGCGTCCATCAGCGCCCGCCGCTGCGGCGAATTGGGCAGGGGCTGGTCGCTCGGCCCGATCCGCTGGGCCGCCGCCGGCATCGCGCCGGCGGCCAGCAGCACAGCCGCCGCCGCGAGCCAGGCCCCAAGCCGCCTCACGCGGTGCCGCGCGCCAGGTGCCGCAGCACGTAATGGAGGATGCCGCCCGCCTTGAAATATTCGAGCTCGTTGGCGGTATCGATCCGCACCCGCGCCGGGAAATGCTCGGCGGTGCCATCGGCTTTGGTCACTTTGACCGCGATCTCCTGGCGCGGCTTGAGCTCGCCGACGCCGATGATCGTGAAGGTCTCGGTGCCGTCGAACGCCGGCGGCGCCTCGACGAACTGGAGCGGGATCACGCCCATGCCGACCAGATTGGAGCGGTGGATGCGTTCATAGGTCTCGGCGATCACTGCGCGCACGCCGAGCAGGTTGGTGCCCTTGGCCGCCCAGTCGCGCGAGGAGCCGGTGCCGTATTCCTTGCCGGCGATGATCACGAGCGGCGTGCCCTCCGTCTTGTAGCGCATCGCCGCGTCGTAGATCGGCATCACCTCGCCCGAGGGAATGTGCTTCGTGATCCCGCCCTCGATCCCGGGGACGAGCTTGTTCTTGATCCGGATGTTGGCGAAGGTGCCGCGCATCATCACTTCGTGATTGCCGCGCCGCGCGCCGTAGGAGTTGAAGTCGGCGCGGGCGACCTGATGCTCGGACAGATATTTGCCCGCCGGGCTGTCGAGCTTGATCGCGCCGGCCGGGCTGATGTGGTCGGTGGTGATCGAATCGCCGAGGATGGCGAGCGGCCGCGCATCGACGATGTCGGCCGGGGGGACGGGCGTCATCGTCATCCCCTCGAAATAAGGCGGGTTGGCGATATAGGTCGATCCGGCCGGCCAGCCGTAAGTGTCGCCGCCGGTCACCGCGATCTTCTGCCAGCGCGCGTCGCCCTTGTAGACGTCGGCATAGCGGGCGCGGAACATGTCGCCGTTGACGAACTGGACGATCAGCGAGCGGACCTCGT
>JAFAZM010000010.1 GCA_019239785.1 Sphingomonadaceae bacterium | reverse complement strand
GGCGACGTCGAACGCGAGGGCGGCCGCTCGGTCCGCATCTTCGGCACCAAGCAGGACATCAGCGCGGAGAAAGCGGCCGAGCGGAAGGTGCGGGCGCTCCAGGCCCAATTGATCCACCTGGCGCGGCGCAGCGCGATGGGCACGATGGCCGCGACCCTGGCGCACGAGCTCAACCAGCCGCTCACCGCGATCGCCAATTTCGCCGCGGGCAGCCGCCGCGCGCTCCAGGAGCAGGAGCCGAGCCGGGAACTGCTGGAAGGCGGGCTCGAGGCGATCGAGCGATGCACGCTCCGGGCCGGAAGCATCATCCGCACCTTGCGCGACATGAACGATGGCGGCGAGGCCCGGCGGCAGCTGGTGGACCCGAACCCGTTGATCCTGGAGGCGGCCTCGCTGGCGATGCTCGGCGTCGACGAACGGATCGTCTCGCGCTTCGACCTTGCCGAGAACATCCTGGTCGCGGTGGAACCGATCCAGATCCAGCAGGTCGTCATCAACCTGATCCGCAACGCCGTCGAAGCGGTGCTCGACTCGCCGCAACGGGAATTGCAGGTCTCCACCAAAGCGGCGGATGGGATGGTCGAGATCCGCGTCGACGACAGCGGGCCAGGCATTCCTCTGGAGCGGATGGACTCGCTGTTCGAAGCCGGCGTCTCCGCCAAGCCGGACGGCATGGGCGTGGGGCTCTCGATCAGCCGCACGATCGTCGAAGCGCATGAAGGCAAGCTCTCGGCCGCCAACCGGGAAAAGGGCGGCGCTTCCTTCCGGATCCTCCTGCCCGTGGCCGGCCGGGATGCGGCACGATATCTGACGGAAGCCTCGACGCCACCGGACAGGTGATCGAAGGGATCGGCGGCGGCTGAGCGGCGCTACCGGAACCGATAGGCGAAGCGCAGGCCGACGCTGTCCATTCCCGGATTCTGGCGGCTGTTGAACAGGCCGGCGTGGCTCAGATGGACGAGCACGCCCTCGATCGCGGCCCGGCCGCCGATCCGATAGCCGATGGCGAGCTCCGGCTCGAAGGTGACCCTCGAGCCGAGATCGAGCCTGCGGCCGTCCTCGTTGAAGACGTTGAGCCGCTGCGTGTTCACGGCGAGGCCTGCCGCGGGGCGGAAATAGGCCGGCCCGGCGCCGAGCTCCCAGCCCAGCCCGGCCGCTGCGAAATGGGTACCGCCCGACGGCACCACCGAAGCCAGGACGTAAGGCCGCGGCGAACCCAGGAAACTCAGCCCGTGCAGCCGCGGGCCGCGCCAGCCCAGCTCCACCTCGATGCCGTTCTCGAATCCGCCTTTGTCGATCGGCAGGTGGACGTCGTGGGCGAGCACGCCACCGAATACCTCCTGGGCTTCGGCCGGCGCAGTGGCGAGGAGCAGAGGAAGCACGGGAACGAGACGACGCATCATTCACCTCCTGCCGATGTGGAGATCCGGCGCGAAGCTGCAGTCTTCGCCATTGATCGGGAATGAATGCGGCCGCGCGGCGGATCAGCCGCCCTGCCAGACGCGGATCGCCTCGACCGGCGAGACCAGCATCAGCACGTTGAGGAACAGATTGTCGCGGATCACGATCAGGGTGAGCGTTTCGAAAGCCAGCGCAAGCATCACCGTCGCCCAGACCGGCAACCGCCGGGCGATGCCGAAGCCGAGGATCATCCAGCAGACGTCCGCCGCCGAGTTGAGCACCGAATCGCCGGCATAGCCCAAAGCGATCGTCGCCTCGCGGTAGCGGTCGATGATGATCGGGCTGTTCTCCAGCACCTCCCAGGCCGCCTCGATCGAGACCGCGAGCAGCAGCCGGTGGCCGGCCGGCATCCGCCGCAGCACCAGCCAGCCGAGCAGGTAGAAGAGGAAGCCGTGGATGATGTGGCTCGGCGTATACCAGTCGGCGATATGCTGGCTGTTGTCGGGCCCGTGCACGGTGGCGACGAACAATTTGACGGTGCCGCAGGTGCAGATCGGATGCCGCCCCATTGCCAGCTCGATCGCCGCCATGAGCGCGACGATGAAGAAGGCGATTGCCCAATAACGCCGCGGGATCAAAGGTGCGGAGGTCATGCCTCCAACATCTCCAGCAGCTTGAGCAATGTATTGTAGTTGCGTGCCGTGCCCGGCGAGCCGATCGCGCGGTCGATCAGCGACGGGGTGAGCTTCGAGGTGCCGGCGCCTTCGGGATAATGGAGCCACAGCGCGTCGCCCGCCTGGCGCACCTGCTCGCCGGCCTTGGCGCGCGCCTGGATCGTGTCCGCCGCACCCCTGGCGGGCGGTTTCTTGGACAGCACCAAATGGAGCTTGGCGGGCTCGTCCTTGGCCGCCCGCGGAAAGGGATTTAGGCCGGGATATTTCGTCCATTCCGCCTTGCTGCGGACGATCACGGGTACGTCGAGGCCGAACGCCTTCTCGATCGCCTTTTCCAGCACCGTCTCGATCTCGTCCGCCGTGCCAGGCGCGCTGAAGACGAGATTGCCGCTCTGGATATAGGTCGCGACGTCGGTCCAGCCGAGGGTGCCGCAGAGCGCGCGCAGCTCCGCCATCGGCAGCTTGCGCCCGCCCACATTCACCGCTCGCAACAGCGCCACCATCCGCCCCATGACCGCATCTTAGCAAATGTTTCACCTTCGTCTGCCCTTGACGTGCGCTTGCGGGTCAAGGCAGGGGCGGCCATGGAAATCAAAAGCGCCTTCAAGCGGCGGGGTCTCCTCTACGTGCTTTCAAGCCCGTCCGGCGCGGGCAAGTCGACGATCGCGCGCATGCTGATGGCGAGCGACGACGGCGTCGCCATGTCGGTCTCGGCGACGACCCGGCCGATCCGCCCCGGCGAGGTCGAGGGCCGCGACTATCATTTCGTCAGCGATGAACGTTTCGACGCGATGGTCGCAGAGGGTGCCTTCCTCGAATGGGCGCACGTCTTCGGCCATCGCTACGGCACGCTGAAGAGCGAGGTGATCAAGGTGATCGAGGGCGGCCGCGACGTGCTGCTCGACATCGACTGGCAGGGCACGCAGCAATTGAAGCAGGTCGACCCGGACATCGTCCGGGTCTTCATCCTGCCGCCCTCGATGGAGGAATTGGAGCGGCGCCTCAGGAAGCGCGGCACCGACAGCGAAGAGGTGGTGCGCCGGCGGATGGACCGCGCCGAGGCCGAGATCAGCCACTGGGCCGAATATGATTATGTGCTGATCAACAACGACGCGGAGAAATGCCGCGAGCTGGTCCACAACATATTGAAGGCCGAGCGGCTGAAGGCGAACCGGCGCGTCTTCCTCCACGATTTCGTTCGCCAGCTGATCGGCCAGGGTTTAGTCTCCGCTCCCGACCACTGACAGGGGGGAGGACTCCATGATCCGGACATTCATCGGCGGCATCGTCGGCGGGCTGATCCTGTTCGTCTGCGGCTTCATTTTCTGGGCGACCCCGCTCGGCGAGCTTCCCTATACGCGCGCGCCCGATCCGCAGAATGCGGCGGTGCAGCTGGCGCTGGCGCAAAATCTCAGCCAGACCGGCACCGGCGCCTACATCATCCCGGCCCATGGCAGCGCAGCCGGCGCGGTCCTCTATGCGCAGGGGCCGATCGCCACAATCTACTTCAATACCCAGGGCTTCTCACCCGACGACATGTCGATGCTCCTGCCCGGTCTCATCATGGCGCTGATCGCGGGCCTGCTGATGGCGTTCGGCCTCGCCGCGGTCGGCGGCGGCGGGCGCGGATTCGGAGGGACGGCGCGGCTCGTCGTCCTGTTCTCGCTTGCCTTCAATGCCTGGGAGTTCCTGGCGAGCCCGATCTTCAACCATTTCGGCTGGCGCTACTGGATCTACGCCTTCGTCTCGGAGTCGGTCGCCTTCATCCTCGCCGGCCTGGTGATCGCGCGCTGGTTCCTGCCGAGGGCGGCAGCGCCGGCCGCCGCGGCCGAGGCGCCGGCGGAGCGGCCGGCCGAAAGCTAGAGCAGAGCCAGGAACCTTGCCGCCGCCTCGAAATCGCGGCGGCGGGCGGCCAGCGCGGCGGCGGCCTCCGCGTCCTCGCCCCATTGCTCGGCCTGCCACTGCTCGTCGAGCGCGGCCGCGGCCCAGGCGGCGTCGAGCGCGAGCGCGCCTTCGGCCAGCGCAAGCGCGATCAGCAGCGAGCCGGAGACGGTGACCAGTGGCGAGAGGCCCGCCAAGGCGAAGGCATCGCGCGCGGCGACCGCCGCCTTCAGCCGCGTCACCGTCTCGCCGGGCTGGCGCATATGCATGATGCCTGTCGCAAGCTCGAACACCGTATCGTAGCGCTGCTGCGCCCAGGCGAGGATCGGATCCCAGCGCTCCGCCTGCCGCCGCACCAGCGGCGCCGGCCCCTCGGCGCGATAGTAGAGCAGGTCCGTTTCCCCATAGGCCGCCAGGCCTCGCGCGAAGGCGGCGGGATCCGGCGCGATCCGGTCGATCGCGGCATTGGCGAGGCCGGTGAGCGGCATCGCGCGCGGGTCGATCCGTTCCTCCTGCGCATTCCATTCGTCGGCGACGGCCTCGGCCAGCGCGTCGGTCGGCAGGGCAAGGTCGCTCCGCCCCGGCGTTTTCACCGGCCGGCCGCCGAGCAATATGCGCCGGCCCTCATCGACCGTCGCTTCCTTGTAGAAGCGTTTCACGGCTCGGGCGGCGTCCGCCATTGATGGGCCGCATATTTCGGCCCGAAGAAGCTGACGAACAGGCAGAGCAAGGCGAGCGGGAAGCCGAGGATCGTGCCGCCTTGCACGAAGGTGTCGCTCTGCCAGAGCAGGATCGAGAGCAGCACCCCGATCGTGCCGCCGATCCGGATCAGGTTCATCAGGATGAAGCGGTTACGCCAGAGTCTGGTCTCGTCGTCGCTGCTCATGCGCTCCTCTCCCGCCGCATCAGCGCGGCCATTTCCGGGTGGAACGGGGCCAGTCCCTGGGCCGCATTCTCCCGCTCGTCCGCTTGCTTGGTCTGGCCGAGCTTGCGGGTGCCGCGCAGCTCCTCGATGACGAGCTCGTAGCCGACGATCGCCTTCAGCATGGCCTCGAAGCGGCCCGATGTCATCTTGTCCCGCGTCCATGCCGGCTTGGGCGCAAGCCTGCGCTCGTGGGCGGCGCTCAGATCGTCGAGCAGGCCGGCGAGCTCGACCTCGTCGAGCCGCCGCAAAGACCCCTCCGCCTCCACCGCGAGATAGTTCCAGGTCGGCACCTGGTCCTCGGTCCCGTACCAGTCGGGGCTGACATAGGCGTCGGGACCGAGGCAGGAGAGGATCGCTCTTTTGCCGTCGAGCGACGGCACCGCCCCATTGCCGCGCGAGAGATGGAAACGCAGCCGGTCCGGCCCGGCGACGACCACCGGCGCATGGGCGACGGCCGGGCCGTCGGCGCAGATCGTGCAGAAGGCGCGCGCGGCGAGGAAGGCGAGCATCGCCTTGCGGTCGGCCCAGGCGAAGGCGCGGTTGGGGTGCATCAGCCGCGCCTCCGGTTGCGGCGCTCGCCCTTGCGCTCCTGACGGCGCGACTTGGCGGCGGCCGCGGCGGCCCGGCGCTTGCCTTCGGGCGTGTCCGAATATTTGACCTCGTCGAGCGGCAGCGCATCGCCGAGCGCCGGATCGAAGCCGAGGCTCGCCATGGTCGCGGCGAAATGCTCGGGCAGCTCGGCGCTGACGTCGATCCGGCCGCCGTCCGGATGGTCGACCCGCAGCCGCCGGGCATGGAGGTGGAGCTTGCGGCTGATCGCGCCGGTCAGGAAGGCGTCCTGGCCGGCATATTTGCCGTCGCCAAGGATCGGGTGGCCGATCGCCTCCATATGGACGCGGAGCTGATGGGTGCGCCCGGTCAGCGGCTGCAGCTCGACCCAGGCGGCGCGGTTGCCCGCCCGCTCGATCACCCGGTAGCGGGTCCGCGCCGGCAGCCCTTCCTCCTCGTCGACATGCATCTTCTCGCCGCCGGTGCCCGGCTGCTTGGCGAGCGGCAGCTCGATCATCCCGTCCTCGACCGCAGGCACGCCGATCACGATCGCCCAATAGACCTTGCGCGCGGTGCGGCCGGCAAAGGCCTTGCCGAAGAAGGCGGCGGCGCGCGGGGTGCGGGCGAGCAGCAAGGCGCCCGACGTGTCCTTGTCCAGCCGGTGAACCAATTTCGGGCGCGGGGCGTCGCCCTCGGCAAGGCCGTCGAGCAGGCGGTCGAGATGGTCGTGCGTCTTGGTCCCGCCCTGGGTGGCGAGGCCGGGCGGCTTGTCGACCACGATCGCGGCCTTGTCCTCATGGATGACGAGCGAGCGGACGAAGGCGGTCTCGTCTTCGCTGAGCGCCACGCGCACCGGCCTTTTCTTCTGCGGCGCCGGCGCGGCTTCGGTCTGCGGCGGCACGCGGACGATCTGCCCCGCCTCGATCCGGTCGCCGGGCGCGGCGCGCTTGCCGTCGACGCGCAGCTGCCCCGTCCGCGCCCAGCGCGAGATCTGGCCGAAGCCGATCTCGGGCAGGTTCCGCTTGAACCAGCGGTCGAGGCGGATGCCGTCATCCTCCTCGGTCACCTCGAGCTGGCGGACTTGGTCGGCCGCGCTCACGAGGCCGTCCGCATGGCCAGCAGGCCAAGGAAGAGCAAAAGCACCGAGCCGATCACCGAGGCGCCGACATAGAGCGTGGCGAGGCCGTATTGGCTGCGCTCGAGCATCAGGAAGGTCTCGAGGCTGAAGGCGGAGAAGGTGGTGAAGCCGCCGAGTATGCCGACCGCGAAGAAGAGCCGCGCGGCCTCATTCCCTCCCGCCCGCGTCAGCCAGCCGGCAAGCAGCCCCATCAGCAGGCCGCCGGCCAGGTTCACGGTCAACGTCCCCCAGGGAAAGCCGGGGCCATAGCGCGCGAGCGCGAACGCGCCCACCAGGTGGCGCGCTCCGGCGCCGAGCGCGCCGCCCAGCATGACGATGAGGAGGTTGGGCATGGTCGCGATGTAGCGAGAGGGACGAGGCTTCGCCAGTGAAAGCCAAATCTATCCTCCCTGTCGCGCAGCGGATGGGGAGGATAGGGGCTCACCGCCCGTTGTTGACGATCAGCGCCACGTCCGAGCCCGCCTGCGTCGGCGTGACGATCAGATAATAGGCCGCCTCACCGCGGGTGCCGCCAAGGACCTGGTCGCCGCCGCGGGTCTGCTGCTCGACCGAGAAGCCGGCGCGATCGGCGAGGCTGCGATAATGTTCGAGCACGCGGTTGTAGGGATCGGCGGTGGTGAAGGTGACGACGCGCATATGGCAGGCGCCGCGGTCGCTGCCCGCCGCCTCGGTGACCCGGCCGCCGGGATAGGCCGGGAATTCCGCCGGCAGCCGGTTCGCCCATTCATTGCCGTAGACGAAGTTGGTGCCGCAGGCGCTCGGGATCGGCTGGCCAGCGCTGCCGGCATCCGCCGAGGCCTGGCGGGCCTGGCCGCCCGCCGCGCCGCTGCCGCCCGCGCCACCGGTGCCGCCCGCGCCACCGGCATTCCCGCCGGTGCCGTCGGCCGGATATTGCGCCTGGACCGGGGTCTCGGGCGGGCGGGCGCTATTCGGATGGGTCTGCTGGACCAGGTTCGGATCGACCATGATCTGGTCCTCGAGCGCGCTGGTCAGCGCCGGGTCGGCGCCGTTGCCGATCAGGCTGTTGTCCATTTCGGCGAGGTTGTTCTCGCTGCCGCGGCTGCACGCGGCGAGCGCGAGCAGGCCGGCGAGGGCGGCGGAGCGGAGCAATATGGCGGCGCGTCTCGGCATGGGCGTCCCTTTTCTCGGGAGACTTATGCCGGAAATGATAGGCCGATGGGTGAGTGGATATGGTTAACGCGGGTCTTCCGCGTCCCCTGTCCCATTATCGGACTGCCAATAGGCAAAGGTTTCGCCCTGCACCGCGCGGATGAAGCGGGCCGCCTCCGGCCCCTCCCAGGGCCCTTCATAGCCCCGTTCGCGCGCGCCGCCGGCGACCCACCAGCCCTGGCCGGGAATGCGGTCGCTCTGGCGGACGACGAGCACCGCCAGCTCGGGCTCGCCGCGCGCTTCGGCCTCGCGGTCGATCTCGCCGAGCATCGCGCAGAGCGCCCGCATCTTCGGCCGGGAGAAGCGATAGCCGAGATGCTCGAGCAATTCGCCGTAGGACAAAGCGACGCCGGCCCGCGCGGCCGCGACGAGATGGGCGCGCACTTCGGCCGGGTCGGCGAGCGGCGCGGTCACGCGCCTCAGTCGCCGTCGGTGAGCAGCACCCGGCCGTCGGTGCCGCCCTGCTGCGCCACCAGCCGGATCCGGAACCGGCCGCCGCCCTCTTTCTTGGTGCCGGCGAAGACCCAGGCATCGCCTTCCCGCCCGGAGGAGGAGAGGGTGAAGCTGCGCGCCCGCGCCGGATCCTGGTACCAATGCGCGACCCGGTCCGGCGGATCGTTGCTCGCGAAGCGCAGCTCGACCTGGCCTTCGGACTTGTGCGGGCCGTCGTCGCGGCCGCCCTCGACATGCATGCCGCTCATCGTGCTGCCCGGATAGACGAGGCCGCTGTCGTCGTGGATGCTCGCCTCGTGACGCAGGCCTTCGGGGATGTTGATCCGCATCTGCACGCCGGGCGCGTTGATCGAGACCTCGCCCTCCTCGGCCTTGTTCTCCGCCGAGCCGTTGCCCGCCGCGCCGACGTCGTTGCCGAATCGCGCGTCGCAGCCGGCGACCAGGAAAGCGGCCGCGGTCGCGGCGAGGGGGAGCAGCCTGGGTACGTTCATCATGACCTCCGTGCCCCCGTCGTCCCATCTCTTAGGTGTCTTGGCCGGGCACGCCAATAGCGGTTGAACCGTCCCGCTGGCGACCCTACTCGCCCCGCATGAGCGCGGATCACAGCCAGCGGCGCGCCGGCTTTCTCTACGGCCTCGGCGCCTATCTGGCCTGGGGGGTGCTGCCGCTTTATTTCAAATTGCTCGCCGCGGTACCGCCGGTCGAGATCGTCGCCAACCGCATCATCTGGTCCCTGCTCTTCCTCGTCGCCCTGGTCAGCTTTCGGCGGCGCTGGCCGGAGATCCGCCGGGCGATGTCGCCGAAGGTGATCGGCATCCTCTTCGTCACCGCCACCCTGATCGCGGCGAACTGGCTGATCTACGTCTGGGCGGTGGTGACCGGGCATGTGCTGGAGGCGAGCCTCGGTTACTATCTGAACCCCCTGTTCAACGTGCTGCTCGGCGTCGCTTTGCTCAAGGAGAGGCTGAGCCGGGCACAGGCCGGTGCGGTCCTGCTCGCGGCGGCGGGGGTGG
>JAFAZM010000304.1 GCA_019239785.1 Sphingomonadaceae bacterium | reverse complement strand
CGACGACCGCCGCATGGCTCGTCATGCCGCCGCGCGTCGTCAATACCCCTCTTGCGGCATGCATGCCGTGAATGTCCTCGGGGCTGGTCTCGACGCGGACCAGGATGACCTTGTCGCCGCCGGACGCCCATTTCTCGGCCGTGTCGGCGTCGAACACCGCCTTGCCGCAGGCGGCGCCCGGCGAGGCCGGCAGGCCGCGGGCGATCACCGTCCGCTCCGCCTCGGGATCGAGGGTCGGATGCAGCAGCTGGTCGAGCGCGGCCGGATCGACCCGCAGCACTGCCTCATCCTCGCGAATCGTGCCCTCGCTTGCCAGCTCGACCGCGATCCGGAGCGCCGCCTTGGCGGTGCGCTTGCCGGTGCGGGTCTGCAGCATCCAGAGCTTGCCGCGCTCGACGGTGAACTCGATGTCCTGCATCTCGCGATAATGGCGTTCGAGCAGGTCGAAGACTCGGGCCAGCTCGGCGAACACCTCGGGCAGGGTCTCTTCCATCGAGGGCGCCTTCGCCCCCGCCTTGTCCCGCGCGGCGCGGGTCAGATATTGCGGGGTGCGGATGCCGGCGACGACGTCCTCGCCCTGCGCGTTGATCAGATATTCGCCGTAATAAGCCCGCTCGCCGGTCGAGGGATCGCGGGTGAAGGCGACGCCGGTGGCCGAGGTCTCGCCCATATTGCCGAACACCATCGCCTGGACGTTGACGGCCGTACCCCAGTCGCCGGGGATCCCGTTCAGCCTGCGGTAGGTCTTCGCCCGGTCCGACTGCCAGGAGCCGAACACCGCGCCGATCGCGCCCCACAGCTGCTCGTGCGGATCCTCGGGGAAAGGCTTACCCAGTTCCTCTTCGACCAGCTCCTTGTAGCGCTGGGTCAGCCGCCGCCAGTCCCCGGCCTCGAGCTCGGTGTCGAGATGGACCCCCTTGTCCTCCTTGGCAATCTCCAGCGCCTCCTCGAACAGGTCGTGGCGCAGGCCAAGCACGACGTTCGCGTACATGTGGAGGAAGCGGCGGTAGGAGTCCCAGGCGAAGCGGGCGTCGCCGGAGGTCTCGGCGAGGCCTTCGACGGTCGCATCGTTGAGGCCGAGATTGAGGACCGTGTCCATCATCCCCGGCATCGAGACCCGCGCGCCCGAGCGGACGGAGACCAGCAGGGGATCGGCGGCGTCGCCGAATTTCCGGCCGGTCACCTGCTCGATATGGGCGATGCCCTCGGCGACCTCGGCGCGCAGCGAGTCCGGGAAGGCCTCGCCTTCCGCGTAATAACGCGCGCACATCTCGGTGGAGATGGTGAAGCCCGGCGGCACCGGCAGGCCGATCGAGGCCATCTCGGCGAGGTTCGCGCCCTTGCCGCCGAGCAGGTTCTTGTTCCCGGCCTCGCCGTCGCTGACCCCGCCGCCGAATCGGTACACGTAGCGCGTCATTCAGCCCTCGATCCTCGAGAAATCGGCGACCCGGTGGACGGCATCGCGCACCCGCGCCAGCAGGTCCAGGCGCACCTCGCGCTTGGCGGGATCGGGATCGTTGACGGTTACCTTGTCGAAGAACGCATCCACCGGCGCGCGCAGCGACGCCAGCGCCGACATCGCCCTTTCATATTCCTCCGCCTCGACCGCCGCCTTCACCTTCGGCTCCGCCGCGTCGAGCGCATCGTCCAGCTCCGATTCCTCGAGCTGCGGGGTGTAGGAGAAGACTCGCTCCTCCCCACGGCCGCCACTCCCCGTCATCCCGGCGGAGGCCGGGATCTGGTCGGCATTGGCCGCGGCGCCTTCACTCGAAGAGACCCCGGCCTTCGCCGGGGCGACGGATTGGCCCCAGCCCTCCCGCTTCAGGATATTCGCGGCACGCTTGTACCCGGCGAGAAGGTCCGCCCCCTGCGGCGATTCCACGAAGCTCTGCAGCGCCTTCACCCGCGCCAGCAGCCGGACGAGATCGTCCTCGCCGGCGCCTTTCTCGTTTTGGCAGGCGAACACCGCGTCGATCAGATCGTGACGTACGCCCGCCTCGCGCTGCTGGACCTTCAGCCGGTCCTCGAGGAAGTCGAGGATCGCTTCGGCGAGATCCTGCACCTCCTCGATGATCCTGCCGCGCTCGATGTTCGGCGTGAGCTCGGCCTTCCAGCGGACGACGACATGGTCGCCGTGCCGATAGGTGAAGCTGCCGACCTCGGCGGTGATCTCATGCTCGTGATCGTCGCTGTCGAGCAGGTCCGGGAAGGTCACCGAGGACAAGGCGCCGAGCCGCGAGACGATGACCAGCACGGCCGCCTGGCTCAGCACGTCGCGCAACGGAATGCGCAGGCCGTTCCGGGTCAGGATCTGCAGCAGGCCGAGCGCCGCGCGGCGCAGCGCGAAGGGATCGCGCGAGCCGGTCGGCTTCTCGCCGATCGAGAAGAAGGCGACGAGCGTGTCGAGCTTGTCGGCGAGGTTGACCGCGATCGTGACCTTGTCGGTGGGCACGTCGTCGCCCTGGCCGGCCGGCTTGTAATGGTCGCGGATCGCGTCGGCGACGCTCTCGCTCTGCCCTTGGGCGCGGGCGAGATAGGAACCGAGCGTGCCCTGCAATTCGGGAAACTCGCCAACGCTCTGGGTGACGAGGTCCGCCTTGGCGAGCCGCGCCGCGGCGCCGACCGCATCGAAGTCCGCGCGGACGATCCGCTCGCTCACCAGCCATTCGGCGAGCTTCGCCACCCGCTCAGCCTTGTCGGCAACGGTGCCGAGCTTCTCGTGGAAGACGATGCCGCCGAGCTTCTTCGCCTGCTCGGCGAGCGGCACCTTCAGGTCCTGGGCCCAGAAGAATTTCGCATCGGAGAGACGCGCGGCGAGCACCTTGCGATTGCCCTCGACGATCGCGGCACCGCCGTCCGTGGCTTCGATATTCGCGATGCAGACGAAGTTCGGGGCGAGCGCGCCGTCCTTGCCGGACAGGGCGAAATATTTCTGGTTGGTGCGCATGGTGAGCTGGATCACCTCGCGCGGCACCTCCAGGAAGGCGGGATCGAAGCTGCCGAGCAAAGGCACCGGCCATTCGGTGAGCCCCGCATTCTCGGCGACCAGCCCCTCATCGTCGATCAAGGTGAGCCCGGCATCGGCGGCAGCCTTGGCCGCGCCTTCGGCGATGAGCCGCCGCCGCTCGGCCGGATCGAGGATGACGTGGCAGGCGCGCAATTTCTCGGCATAGTCGCCGGCCGAGCCGATGGTGATCGCGCCGGGATGGTGGAAGCGGTGGCCGACCGTGGCCGCGCCCGACTGGACGCCGCCGATCTCGAACGCGACGATCCGCTCGCCGAGCAAGGCCACGATGCCCTGCAGCGGCCGCACCCAGCGCAGGCTCTCGCTCGACGCCGAGGCTTCGCCCCAGCGCATCGACTTTGGCCAGGGAAAGGCGCGGACCAGCGCCGGCACCGCCTCGGCGAGCACCTCGGCGGCGTCGCGGCCTGGCGTCTCTATCGTCGCGAACCAGATCCCGTCGCGATCGACGAGGTGATCCTGGCTGAGCCCCGTCTTGCGCAGGAAGCCTTCCAGCGCCTGCGGCGGCGCCGAGCTGCGCGGCCCCTTCACCTCCTCGCTCACCGCCTCGGTCCGCTCCGGCAGGCCGCGTGCGATCAGCGCCAGCCGCCGCGGCGTCGCATAGCTCTCGACCGAAGCAGCCTTCAGCCCCGCCTCGCCGATCCTTTCCGCGAACAGGCGCGCGAGATCGGCCGACGCCTTCGCCTGCATCCGGGCGGGGATTTCCTCCGAGAGGAACTCGAGGAGGAAGTCAGCCATGAAAAAGGAAGACCCTCACCGTGCCCTCTCCCGCAAGCGGGAGAGGGTGGAAGTGGAGACAAGCGCCGCCGCGCCCCTTCTCCCGCTTGCGGGAGAAGGTTGGGATGAGGGTCTTGTTCTTCCCTTCCCTCACGCCGCCCACCCGTTCTTCTCCATCCAGGCCGCGCAGGCGCCTTTCGCGAGCTCCCGGACCCGCCCGATATAGGCGGCGCGTTCGGCGACCGAGATCACGCCGCGGGCCTGCAAAGTGTTGAAGATGTGGCTGGCCTTGATCGCCTGGTCGTAGGCCGGCAGCGGCAGGCCGGCGGCGATGCAGCGGCGGCATTCCTCCGCGGCCTGGCGGAAGCGGTCGAACAGGCTCTCGGTGTCGGCCACCTCGAAATTATAAGTGCTGAACTCGACCTCGTTCTCGTGGAACACCTGGCCGTAGCTCACCCCGGCATCGTTGAAGGCGAGATCGTAGACGCTGTCGACGCCCTGGATGTACATCGCCAACCGCTCGAGCCCGTAGGTGAGCTCGCCGGCCACCGGCTTGCAGTCGAAGCCGCCGACCTGCTGGAAATAGGTGAACTGGGTCACCTCCATCCCGTCGCACCAGACCTCCCAGCCGAGCCCCCAGGCGCCGAGCGTCGGCGATTCCCAATCGTCCTCGACGAAGCGGATGTCGTGCTTCAGGGGATCCACCCCGATCGCCGCCAGGCTGCCCAGATAGAGCGCCTGCAGGTCGGGCGGGCTGGGCTTCAGGATCACCTGATATTGGTAATAATGCTGGAGCCGGTTCGGATTCTCACCGTAGCGGCCGTCGGTCGGACGGCGCGAGGGCTGGACATAGGCGGCCCGCCAGGGCTCCGGCCCGAGCGCGCGCAACGTAGTCGCCGGATGGAAGGTGCCGGCGCCCATCTCCAGATCGTAAGGCTGGAGGATGACGCAGCCCTGCCCGCTCCAATAATGATGGAGCGTGAGGATCAGCGACTGGAACGAGAGCGGCGCCTGTCCCACCAAAGTGCCTTCGCAGCTGCAACAAAACTGGCGTCGCTTTGGCCCATGGGGCAATACGGGTCAAGAAAAGGGCGAGGGCAGGCTGATGATCCGGATCAAAGGCTGGCGATCGGCGATCTTGGCGCTGGCGGCGCTGCTCGCGGCGCAGCCGGCGGCGGCGCGGCCCGCGCATCGCCCGCACCGGCCGGCGGCGGCAAGCGGTCCGCATCCGGCAATCTGGCTGCTCGAGGATGCGGACACCAGGATCTATCTGTTCGGCACCATCCACATATTGCCGCGGGGCTTTCGCTGGCGGTCCCCGCGCTTCGACGCGATCGCGCGCAACGCCGACGAGCTCGTGCTGGAAGTGGCGGGCATCAACAGGCGCGAGACGCTCGCCGCGGCAATGCCCGAGCTGGCGCTCGGCAAGCGCGCGCCGATCCTCTGGCGGGTGTCGCCCGACCGGCGCGAGGCGCTGCAGGAGCTGATCGAGGAGCTCGACATCCCGATCGACCGGTTCGACAACATGCAGACCTGGGCGGCGGCGATGGGGATCGCCGCCGTGGAGATCATGCGCGGCCTCGCCGCAGAAGATCATGGCGAGAATCGTCACGGGGGCCGCGCCGCCGCCGAGCCGCCTGCCCCGGCCGACCTCCCCGGCGTCGAAGGCCCGCTCGAGGCGGAATTCCAGGCCTCGCATCGCCCCGTTTCCGGTGTGGAGACGGCGGCGCAGCAGATGCATTTCTTCCGCGCACTGAGCTTCGCCGAGCAACGCGAATTGCTGGAAGGCATCGTCGACGCCTGGCGCAGCGGCGAGATGGCGCAGCTCGGCGGCGACGGCGATATCGGCCAGAACGCCTGGGCGCGCGGCAATGTCGCGGCGATGGCGGCCGAGACCGAAGCGATGCGCGGCCCGCTCTACGACGTGCTGCTCCGCCGCCGCAACGCCGCCTGGACAGACTGGCTGATCCACCGGCTCGAGCGGCCCGGCACCCTGCTGTTCGCGGTCGGCGCCGCCCATCTCGCCGGCAGCGATTCGGTGCGCGCAATGCTCGAAGCGCGCGGCTTCACGGTGCGCCGCATCCAGTGATTGTCAGGTTGACTTGACACGAGGCCGACTCGGCGATAGTCAGGTTTAACTGACACAATGTCATTCATACCTGACGGTGCAAAGTTGAAGAACCGGTTGCGGATATTGCGAGCGGAGCGGGGCTGGAGCCAGGCGGAGCTTGGCGGCCGGATCGGCGTCTCGCGCCAAGCGGTGAACGCGATCGAGACCGGCAAGCACGACCCGTCGCTGCCGCTCGCCTTCCGGCTGTCGCGCCTGTTCGGGATGGGGATCGAGGAGATTTTCGATGATGGTGGCGACGATGGGCGCGGGTGAACCGCCGCGCGATTACGAAGGAATCGAGCGCGGCCGGCGCCGGCGCAAGCTTGCGATCGTGCTTGCGATGGGTGCGGTCGGCGGGATCGGCGGCGCCATAATCGGCGCCCGCGAGGATGGGCATCTGTTCGATCTCGCGCATCCCTGGCCGCCTTTGCTCTGCCTGGTGGTTGCGGCGCTGTTCCTGCTTGCGGTCGTGGTCGGCACGCTGCTGATGCGCCGGCAGGTCGACGAGGTCGAGCGGATGACGAAGTTGCGGGCAACCCATGCCGGCGCCTATCTCCTGCTGGTCGGCTATCCGCTCTGGTTCCTGCTCTGGAAGGGCGGCTTCCTGCCCGAACCGCAGCATGTGGCGATCTATGCCTCGGTCCTGATCGTGTCGCTGCTTGCTTCCCTCTATTACAGATTCCGCTAGAGCGATTTCTAGACGGATGAGATCATCCGACGACTCGGAAATCGCGGCAAAACAGAAGCCTAGCCGCGGCACAAGGAGAATATGATGAAGAAGCTGCTTGCCGGCGCGCTTGCGCTGGCCATGGCCTGGAGCCCGGCCGCCGCCTTCCAGGCCGCGGCACCTGCCCCGGCGCCGTCTGCGCCTGCGCCCGTCCCGGCCGCGCCCGCCGCCCACGCAACCGCACCGCTGCCGGACGCAAATCCGGCGGTCTGGGTGGTGCGCGACGCCGATACGACCATCTATCTGTTCGGCACGATCCACGTCCTCGACACCCGCCCCTGGTTCAACGACGAGGTCCGCCGCAGCTTCGAGAGCGCGAGCGAGCTGGTGATGGAGGTGATCGTCCCCGAGGATCTGAGCAGCGTGCAGCAGATGATGCTGCGCTACGCCGCCGATCCGCAGCACCGGCAGCTCTCGCAGCGCCTTTCGCCGGCGGACCGGCGCCGGCTAGCCGCGGCGCTCGAGCCCTTGCACGCGCCGCCGGCCGCGTTCGACCGGTTCAAGCCATGGTTCGTGGCGATGGTGCTGCAGGTGGCGCAGGCGGGCCGCGAGCTCGGCCTCGAAAGCGCGAATGGCCCCGAGACGATCCTCAGCCAGGCGGCGCGCACGCGGCACATGCCGATCGGCGAGCTGGAGAGCTTCGAGCTACAGCTGCGCCTGTTCGATTCGCTGTCGGACGCGGATCAGCTCGCCTTCCTGCACGAGACCCTGCGCGACCTGAATCGCGGCACCACCCGCCTGGGGCCTTTGGTCCAGGCCTGGTCGCGCGGCGACACCGCGCGAATCGCGCAGCTGATCGCGCCCGAGCGCGGCGACAATTCGCGGATCCGCCGCATGCTCTTCACCGACCGCAACCGCAACTGGACGCGCTGGATCCAGGACCGGCTGCAGCGGCCGGGCAGCGTCTTCATCGCCGTCGGCGCCGGCCACCTGGCCGGGCCGGGCAGCGTGATCGAGGATCTCCAGCGGGCCGGGATCCGGGTCACCCGCGTCCCGCATGTGGTGGCGCGGTAGGAATTGTCCGCCGCTGCCATTGCAGGGGAGGATCTGCGCGACCTTGCTTCGCCCCGCCCCTTCCCCTATAGGCGCGCCTCCCCGTTCATGGTCATCCCTGGAGGCGTGAACGGAGCATATGAGCAACCCGCATCTGGAGACATGCAATGAGCGAACAGCTTACGCTGTCGGCCGAGACGCGCGAACGGGCTGGCAAGGGAGCCTCCCGTGCACTGCGTCGCGAAGGCCGCGTTCCCGCCGTCGTCTACGGCAACAATGAAACCGCACTCTCGATCCACCTCGAGGAGAAGGCGCTGGTCAAGGCTTTGAGCAGCGGCCACTTCATGAACACGGTGGTGATGATCGAGGCCGACGGCGCCACCGCGCGCACACTGCCGAAGGACGTCCAGTTCCACCCGGTCACCGACCGGCCCGTGCATGTCGATTTCCTGCGCATCTCCGAGCATAGCAAGGTGCATGTCGAGGTGCCGATCCGCTTCGTCGACGAGGAGTCCTCGAAGGGCCTGAAGCGTGGCGGCGTGCTGAATGCGGTCCGCCACGAGCTGGAGCTGATCTGCGACGCCGCCGAGATCCCCGAGGAGATCGCGATCAGCCTCGCCGGTCTCGACATCGGCGATTCCCTCCACATCAGCCAAGTCACCCTGCCCCAGGGCGCCGAATCCGCGATCACCGATCGCGACTTCACGATCGCGACCATCGTCGCCCCGTCGGTCTACAAGGCCACCGAGGGCGGTGAGGGCGAAGCCGCGCCCGAGGCCGGCGACGTCCCATTGGTCGGCGAAGAGGAAGGCGAGGCCGAGGGCGGCGAGGCGTAAGCCTTGGCCCTGTTCTCCTGGCTCGGTACCCTGCTCGGCGCGCGCCGGGCGGAGGTGCCGGGCCAGCCCGCCTCCGCGCCTGAGGCGGAGAATATGGGGGAGTTCGCGCCGGTGCAGATCTGGGTCGGCCTCGGCAATCCCGGCGCATCCTATGCGATGCAGCGCCACAATGTCGGCTTCATGGCGATCGATGCGATCGCCGAGACGCACGGCTTCGATCCGCCGAAGAAGGCCTTTTCCGGCTGGACCCAGCAGGGCCGGATCGGGACGACGCGCATCCTGCTGCTGAAGCCCGCCACCTTCATGAACGACAGCGGCCGCGCGATCCGCGCCGCGATGGACTATTTCAAGAAGGACGTGGGCGACGTGACCGTCTTCCACGACGAGCTCGATCTCGCCCCGTTCAAGGTCAAGGTGAAGCTCGGCGGCGGCACCGCGGGCCATAACGGCCTGCGCTCGACCGAGGCGCATATCGGCAACGCCTTTCGCCGCGTCCGCATCGGCATCGGCCATCCCGGCCACAAGGACAAGGTGACCAAGCACGTCCTCGGCAATTACGCCAAGGCCGAGCTCGACCCGCTCGCCGATACGCTCGGCGCGATCGCCGCCGAGGCGGAGTGGCTGGCGAAGGGGAACGAGGCGCGGTTCATGAGCGACGTGGCGCTCCGGCTGCGGCAGGATTCGGAATGAAGCTGAACCAGGTCACCGTGAGCGTCACCGATTACGGGGCCGCCGTCGATTTCTACACGCGGCTCGGGCTCAGGCAGATCGTCGACGCGCCGCCGCGTTACGCCCGCTTCGAGACGCCCTCGGGCGAAACCTTCTCGATCCATCTGGCGGACGAAGTCGGCTCTTCGACGACTGTCTATTTCGAGGTCGAAGATGTCGACGCGTTCGTCGCCGCCCTCGATCTGCCGCTGGCCGAGGCCCCGGCCGATCAGGACTGGCTCTGGCGCGAGGCGCGGCTCGCCGATCCCTCCGGCAACATCGTCTGCATCTATCACGCCGGCGATAACCGCCGCTTCCCGCCCTGGCGGATCGGGG
The DNA here is from genome assembly GCA_019239785.1 of Sphingomonadaceae bacterium. Taxonomy (GTDB): domain Bacteria; phylum Pseudomonadota; class Alphaproteobacteria; order Sphingomonadales; family Sphingomonadaceae; genus Allosphingosinicella. Next base: position 5,318 of record JAFAZM010000304.1, on the reverse strand, counting down.
ACTAGAGCGATTTCCAGTCAGATTGAATGATCTGACGACTCGGAAATCGCGGCAGAACAAGAACCTAGAGCGGTTGATCTGATGCAATCAGATCACAAACCGCTCTAGGCGCGCGCCTCCCGAACCGAGCGCCGCTCGACCCTGACGACCAGCAACACGAACAGCAAAGCCGCGATCGCGTTCGAGACCTGCTTGAACAGGAGATCGGCCGGCGCCGCGCCGACGAAGGCCTGGAAGAAGATGGCCATGGTCGCGATCATCGTGCCTGCGATCAGCCAGGCGCGGTGCCGGTCGCTCCAGGCCGGATGGCGGGTCCAGCCTGGTAGGATCGCGAGCATGACCGCGCAGACGAGGAGCCCGCCGCCGACCGCCCATGCCGGCGGCAGGTCCGGCGCGATGCCGAAGGCAAGCACCTCGACCACGAACCAGAGCAGCGCCCAGACTGCGCCGGCGAGGCCCACCAGCCAGGGCGCCGGCGGCCGCTTGGGCGCCGCGAGGTTCGCAAGCGTCGCGCGCGGCACGCCAAGCGCGAGCCAGAACAGGACGGCGATCGCCGCGAATCCTGCCGCGAGATGCACGGCCGATGGATTGTAGACGCCGAGATGGAACACTTGGACGCGCACGATCTGGGTCCAGAGGAACCAGGCGGCGAGCGAGCCCAGAGCGAACAGGACCAGCAGGATCGTCCAGCCCGGCTTGCTGAGCCAGGAGGCCTGGCGGCGCGCGGGGAAGAGCAGCTCGGTCAGCATCACCGGCAGCAGCACCACCAGCACCGCCTCATAGACGGCCGCCCAGAGGAAATAGACATAGTTGATCCCGAACGAGCGGCCCCAGACCGTGCCCTTGATGTAGAAGATCAGCGGCGCGTAGGAGGTCTGCTGGATGATACACTCCTCCGCGACCGCAAGCGCCAACGCCAGAGCGAGCATGTTCGCCCAGCCCAGCCGGCGCCTGCGCACCAGCTCGCGGATCATCACCGCGCCGCCGCCCCAGATCGTCATCTCGACCGGAAAGACCTGGATCGAGGAGAAGCGCGTCGCTCCGGGCAGCACTTCCGCCAGCAAGGGCGCGAGCAGGATCAGGCTCAGAGCCGGCGCGATGCGCTGGAAGGAGGAGGGCCGCGCCGGTGTCGGTTCCATCTGGCCTTCGCTCCCCTTTTCCAATATATCTCGTTTCGTTGATATCTTATGACTAAGACAAATTCAAGTCGGACCGACGAGCTCAGCGCCGAGGACCAGCTCCACCGTGACCTCGCCACCGCGATCGTCACCTTCCACGAGGCGGTGGCGCGGCGGCTCGGCGTCACCGCGGCGGACCAGCGCGTGCTCGGCGTGCTCGGCCGGCTCGGGGTGGCGACGCCGAGCCGGCTCGCCGAGGCGACCGGCCTCACTACCGGCGCGATCACCGGCATCGTCGACCGGCTGGAGCGGGCCGGCTTTGCGAAGCGCGCGCCGAATCCGGCCGACCGGCGCAGCATCCTCGTCCACGCCTGCAATGCGGAGGCGCTCGGCAAGGTGATGGGGCCGATCTTCGCCGCCCTTAGCGCGGAGATGGCGGCGTTGCGCGGCCGCTACACGCCCGACCAGCTCGCGGCGATCTACGCCTATCTGGGCGAAACCACCGAGATATTGCGGGCGCAGACGCGGGCCGTGGCGTCGGCCGACGGGAAGCGTAAGAAGAAGCGATGAGCCTGCTCCTCGCCCTGCTCGCCGCCGCATCCTCCCACGCGCCGGAGCGGCGTTGCGGCTGGCTGGTCAACCCGACGCCCGCCAACTGGACCCTGATCGACCGCGACGGCGAATGGGAGCTCGGTGCGCAGGGCGGCTGGCAGGCGCCGGGCCTCGACGAGATGCCTGACATGACCGCCCAGGGCTGGGTGGAGACGAACGGCTCCTACGGCCATGGCTGCGCCTGCCTCAGCGTCACCACCGACCGCCGTCACCGCCGGGTGACGCGGCTCTTCTCGGCACGGCCGATGCCGCTGCGGGTTTGCCGGGCGGATCGGCGCTTGCGGCCATTCTAACGTTCACGGGGACGGGCCGGCCTAGAGGCCCGGCCAATCCTCCCCTTCGGCGCCGATCGGCATGCCGGGCGGGATGCGCGGGAGGCGGCGCTGGTCGGCGAGTGCTGCAGTCAGCGCGTCGCGGTCGGCGAGCAGGCGGCCGAGGCCCCGGCTCCAGTCGTCCGGCGCGCGGCCCAGCGCCCCGGCGAGACGGGCCAGCCGCTCCGAGAGCGCCAGCGCGATCGTCGGCGACAGGGCTCCGTCGCGTTGCACCCGGGCGAGCTGAAGCGCCGTCGTCGTCGCCACCCGCCGCTGGACCGCCGCCGCGGCCGGATCGAGCCCGGTGAAGGCGAACACCCGCGCGAGCAGCGCATCCACCGCCTCGGCCGCCGAGGGCGAGGCGGGATCAGCCATATGCTGGATATCGAGCCGGTTCAGCCGCTGCGGCGCGAGCAGGTCGGTCAGGGTCACCATCGCGCCGACCTCAGAGGCGGCAAGCGGATCGAAGACCGGGCCGCCCGCGGCCGGCATCACCTCGATGTCGGTCTGCCGGTCGCTGTCGCCCGACCAGCCGGCCGACAGCCAGGCGAGCAAAGGCGGCGGCACCGTCAGCACCTGCGGCGAGAGCGTCGCGAGCAAGGCCTCGAGCGCCCGCCGCTGCGCCGCGGCCGGGACGGCATGCGCCTCGCCATGGCTGTCGCCGACGGTCGCGTAGGTGAAGTCGACGCCGCCGAGCAATTTCGCCGCCGCCTCGACCTGGTAGCGGTGGAGCAGCCAGATCGGCACGAAGGCGCGGCGCAGCTGCGCCTGCGGCTCGCCCGGGTTGAGCGCTGCCGGGCCGAAGCGCGCGACCGCGGCCGCGCGCACTGCCATCATCCGCTCCAGCTCGGCGACCGGATCGGCACCGTCGTCCCAGAGGCTGCCGAGCGGGTGCGCGGCATCGGCGGGCCGGCTGTCGTCGTCGGCGACGAAGCGCAGGCCCTGCGCCAGGGCCGCGGCCATGCGCTGGTCGCCCTCGGCGTCGGTCCGAGCGCCGTAGAGCCAGTCGATCGCGAACCGGTCCCAGCGGCCGATTCCGGTGCCGTAGGCGTCGGTGAGGTCCGGCCGGCCGTTCACCAGCCGCACCCGCGGCGCCGGATAATCCATCACCGAGTAGCGGCTCTGGATCGACGCCGCGAAATTGTGGGCGAGGCCGAGCGCATGGCCGACCTCGTGCGCGCCGAGCTGGCGGATGCGGGCCAGGGCCGCGGTGATCGGATCGTTGGGATCGCCGGTGCCGGTCAAGCCTGCGCCGACAAGCGCCTGATAGATCAGCAAATCCTGGCGGACGCGTAGCGAGCCGAGCAGCACCTGCCCTCGGATGATCTCGCCGGTGCGCGGATCGACGATCGGCTGGCCGTAGGACCAGCCGCGCGTCGCCCGGTTCACCCAGTTGACGACATTGTAGCGCAGGTCGAGCGGGTCGGCGCCCTCCGGCAGGATCTCGGCGCGAAAGGCGCCCGGCCAGCCCGCCGCCGCGAAGGCGTCGGCCCACCAGGAGACGCCCTCGCGCAGCGCGGTGCGGATCGGCTCCGGCGCCGCCCGGTCGATGTAGAAGATTATGGGATTGCGGACCGGCGAATGCGGGTCGGCGGGATCGCTATGCTCGAGCCGGAAGCGGTTGGCGAGCTCGTAGACCACCGGCCGGCCGAGCGGGGCGCCGAAATCGACCACCTGCATGCCGAAGCTGCCCGCGCGCGGATCGAAGCGCCGCGGCACGTAGCCCGGCTCCGGCAGGGCGACCAGGGAATGGCGGACGACGAAGCTGACGTTGCCGGAGACCGGCGCGATATTGTTGACCTCCGGCCCCGGCCGCGCGCTGACGAAGGTGAGCCGCCCCTCCAGCTCGATGTTGCGCGGGAAGACGTGGACGAAATTGACGTCGGCGACGCTGAGCTCCGGCACCAGCCGGAACTCGTTATTCTCCTGCTCGCGCAGCGCCCGCGCGATGTTGAGGTCGTCGCGGGTGAGGAAGGAGGAGATGTCGACGATGAGCCGCCCGCCGGCGCCCTCGCTGGCAATGTCGCCCATCCAGATCGTCGAGGTGGCGAAGGCGTGGCGCACGCCCTCCTGCTCGTCCGGCCCCTGCCCGGTCGCGCGGAAACGAGGATTCTCGATCTCGGCGACGACCTTCCGTCCGATCCGCCGGAAGACGAGCAGCCGCGAGCCGCTGCTGAGCGCCCGGTCGAGCCCGATCGGCGCGGAGCCGAGCCCGGTCTCCAGCGCGGTCACGTAGATGAACCGCCCGGCGACCCCATCGGCGTCCGGCGCCGGCAGCGAGAGCAGGATGCGCCCGCCGCGCCGGTCGACATAGACGGGCAGCAGCCCGTCCTGCTCGACCGTGTTCTGCAGCGGGTTGGCGGGGGGCGGATCCGCGGCCAGGGCCGGCGCGGTCATGGCGAGGAGCAGGGCGGCGAGGTGCAGCTTCATGGGCGGGGAGACTAAGCTGGCAATCGAATGGCGCAACGGGTAACGGACCGCCAAACCCCTCTCCCCTCTGGGGAGAGGTTGGGAGAGGGGCAGACTCTCCCGCCACTCACACAATCGCGGGCCGGGCGAGGGACTCCCCCTTTCCCCGGCCCTCTCCCCGCAAGCGGGGAGAGGGAGAAGAAAAATGGGCTTTCGTTGCGGAATCGTCGGGCTGCCGAATGTCGGCAAGTCCACCTTGTTCAACGCGCTGACCGAGACGGCGGCGGCGCAGGCGGCCAATTATCCCTTCTGCACGATCGAGCCCAATGTCGGCCGCGTCGCCGTGCCCGATCCGCGCCTGCACAAGCTCGCCGAGATCGCCAAATCGGCCCAGACGATCGAGACCCAGCTCGAGTTCGTCGACATTGCCGGCCTGGTCCGCGGCGCCTCGACCGGCGAGGGGCTGGGCAACCAGTTCCTCGGCAATATCCGCGAGGTCGATGCGATCATCCATGTGCTGCGCTGCTTCGAGGGCGAGGTGACCCACGTCGAGGGCAAGGTCGATCCGATCGCCGATGCCGAGACGGTGGAAACCGAGCTGATGCTGGTCGATCTTGAAAGCCTGGAAAAGCGCGTGCCCGCCTTCCACAAAAAAGCGGCGCAGGGCGACAAGGAAGCAAAGTCGTCGGCCGCGGTTCTTGGCCGCGCACTTGATCTGCTGCGTGCGGGCAAGCCGGCTCGGTTGACCACCCCGAAGGACGACGACGAGGCGCGCATCTTCGCGCAGGCGCAGCTGCTCACCGCCAAGCCGGTGCTCTATGTCTGCAATGTCGAAGAGGCGAGCGCGGCGAGCGGCAATCGCCTGTCC
>JAFAZM010000078.1 GCA_019239785.1 Sphingomonadaceae bacterium | reverse complement strand
TTCAGCCCTCGAACCTCGAGATCACCGCGATCGGGACGTCGAGCAGGGCGACCAACGTCATTCCCGGCGCGGCGACCCTCCAGCTCAACATCCGCTTCAACAACCTCCAGCGCGGCGCCGACCTGATCGAGCGGGTGCGCGCGATCGCCGAGGCGCAGGCGCCGGGCGCCACCGTCGAGGCGAGGATCTCCGGGGAGGCCTTCCTGACCCCGGCCGGGCCGATCTACGAGATCGTCAGCGCGGCGATCGAGGCGGAGACCGGCCGCAAGCCGCGCCTCTCCACCCATGGCGGCACCTCCGACGGCCGCTTCCTGATCGCGCTCTGCCCGGTGGTCGATTTCGGCCTCCCCAATGCGACCATGCACAAGCTCGACGAGGCGGCGGCGGTGGAGGACATCAGGGCGCTGCAGCGCATTTATAAGCGGGTGATCGAGGGGGCGTTGGGCTAACCGGTCAGCCGCGCTTCCGCCTGAGCACGATGTACAGGGCCCCCGCGCCGCCGTGGCGCGGGTGGGCGCCCCGGACGGCGGCGATGTCGGCGGCGTGGCGGGAGGCGGCAAGCCAGTCGCCCATAGCGGCGCGGATGGCGCCCCGTTTCTCGCCGGCACCGGTGCGCGGCTTGCCGGTGATCAGCAGGAGCAGGCGCGCCCCGCCCGCGATCGCGCGCTCCAGCCTCTGGTCCAGCAGCGCATAGGCGGTCGCCAGATTGTGGCCGTGCAGGTCGAGGCTCGCATCGGGCTGGACCAGGCCGCGCGACAGCCGGCGGTCCCAGCTTGCGTCCAGCGTCGTCCCGGGCTCCGCCTTGCGGGCGGGCGAAGGAGCCGCGGATACCGGGCGGGGTTTCGGCACGGGCGCGGGCGCTTCCTTCTCGGGCCCTTCCGGGGCGCGCTCAGGAAGGGCGTGCAGCGGCCGCACGCTTTCGACCACCCGCTGCCAGAGCGCGCGCTCCTCAGCGCTGAGCTTGCGCACGCGCGCGAATCCGCTGCAGCGCGCCGCGCGGCAGCAGGAGAAAGGCGCGGCCATGCGACTGCATCGCGCCCGCGGTCGCCGCCGCCTGCTCGCCGGCGCCCCAGAAGGTGTCGAAGCGGTTCGGCCCGCGGATCGCCCCGCCCGTATCCTGCGCAACCCACAGGCCGTTGGCGGCGGGATTGTCCATGCCCATCAGCAGCACCGGCGCGCCCAGCGGCACGAAATGCGGATCGGCGGCGACGGTGACGTGCGGCGTCACGGGCCGGCCGAGCGCGCCGAGCGGCGGACCATTCAGCTCCTGGAAGAAGACGTAGGACAGATTCTCGCGCATCAGCGCGCGGCCGGCATCGGGATTGGCATGGATCCACTCGGCGATGCGCTGCATCGAGATCGGCGGCTGCAACAGGCCCCGGTCGCGCATCAGCCGGCCGATGGCCGTATATTCGCGGCCGTTCTGCCCGGCATAGCCGATCCGCATCACGCTGCCGTCGGGCATCCGCACCCTGCCCGAGCCCTGGATCTGCAGGAAGAACAGGTCGACCGGATCGGCCGCCCAGGCGAGCTCCAGCCCGCGCCCGGCAAGCGCGCCCTCCTCGATCGCGCCGCGGTCGTAATAGAGGACGTAATTGCCCTGCTCGTCGACCCGGCCCCGGCCCCGCGCGCCGGTCTGGGGATTGGCATCGAGCAGATCGGGCGGGCGCCGGTAGATCGGCACCTCGCAGCCGGGCTGCCGCGTGCGGCAGCCGCGAATCTCGGGTTCGTAATAGCCGGTCGCGAAGGCGGCGCCGTCCCCGACTTGGACCAGCTCGAAATTCCTACGAAGGAAATCGAGATGACGGGCGGCGTCTTGCTCATCGATCCCGCCCTCGTGGATTCGGACCTCGATCTCACCGGAATTGCTGCGATCCGGCCGGCAGACCGCGCGCCAGTCCTCAGGGCGGGTGAGACCGCTGCCGTCCTCGCGCGTCACGAGCGACGGGCAGCTCCGTTCGAATGCGTACCAGGCGCGTTCGACCTCTTCCGAGTCGAGGCCGACCAGCTCGGGGCCCGGCCGCGCGCCCGCTTCGAGCGCGGTCGTCGGCGCCGGCGGCGGGGCTGGCGGCGTCTGCGCGGGCGGATGGGTGACTCGAACGCAGCTCCCGAGCCCCAGCCCGATGGCCAGGGCGAGGAGCGCCCCCCGGATCAGGCGGCCTGGTCGGTCTCGACGAGCAGCCAGTTGGGATCCTTGCTGGCGAGGTTGCGCTGGAAGGTCCAGAGGTCCTTGGTCGGCACCGCGTCGGAGAGCGAGCCGGCGACGAGCTCGCCGTCGCGGTCGCGGGTCACCGCGGCGACATAAGCGTCGAAGCGGACCTCGATCTCGGCGATCTTGCCCTCGAGCCGCGCATCCTCGATCCCGGCGCGCTCGATCGCCACCAGCCGGTTGTCGAGGCTGTGGCCGGCCGTCTCGCGCTCGTCGATCGCGGCGTAGAAAGCGGCGGCGACGTCGCGATTGGCAAGCTGTGCCAGGGCCTCGCGGTCGCCGTTCCAGAAGGCTTCGAGCACCATCTTGTAGGCGGCCTGCGCGCCCTCGACGAAGCGGGCCACGTCGAAGCTCGAATCGGCGGAGATGATCGCACGGATGCCGGCGGCGGCGTTCGGCTCGTAGGCGAGGCCGCTCGGCTCGGCGGGGTTCGGCGGGGCTTCGGGCAAAGGCTGCGCCGGCGCGGCCTCGGGCGCCGCGTCGGGACGGGTCACCAGCGGCCGCTGCTCATGGCCGGTCCGCTGGCCGAGCACGGCATAAAGCCGCAGGCCGACGAACAGGGCGATCAGGGCGAGCAGGACGATCTCGACGGTCAACACAGTCTCCCGGGCCGAAACCCGTTAAGCTTTACCGGCCCTACATAGGCGCGAAGCCTTAAGGTTTCAAATAAGCATTGGCCGCAGCCAGGCCTTCATTCGCCGCAACGAACGGCGGGGCCGGATGTTGCGCCGGTCGTGCGCGCCTGCTACCCGCCCGCACGATCCGGCGCCGCGTGCGCCGCCAGCCACAACATTCTGCATCGAAAGACTTGCGACATGGCCGAAGACGAAGGCGCCCCCGACATGCTGACCCCCGCCGCGAACGGCGGCGACACCCTGCCCCAGGTCGGCGTCCTCGCCCAATATGTGAAGGATCTCTCCTTCGAGAATCCGAACGCGCCGGCCGTCTTCCAGTGGCAGAGCCAGCCGCAGACCGACGTCCAGGTCAATATCGGCACCGCGACCGTGGCGGACAACGTCCACGAGGTGACGCTCCGCATCGACGTCAATGCGCACACGCCCGAGGGCGTCGCCTTCCGCGTCGAGCTGCTCTACGCCGGCCTGTTCGCGCTGACCAACGTGCCGGACGACCAGCTCCAGCCTTTCCTGCTCGCCGAGGCGCCGCGCGTCCTCTTCCCGTTCGCCCGCAAGATCATCGCCGACGCGACGATCGAGGGCGGCTTCCCGCCGCTCCGGCTCGACCCGATCGACTTCACCGGCCTCTATCTGCAGAGCGCCGCGCAGCAGGCGGCGCAGGAGAGCGGCGGCCAAGCGGGCGAGATCACCGGCAACGCCTGAGGCTGCGGCGTTCAAAGGCCCGCACCTGAGACCCGCACCGTTCGCCCTGAGCCTGTCCTTCGATACGGCATTTCGACTTCGCTCAATGCCTACTCAGGATGAGCGAATTCTGCTTTACCGCTCATCCTGAGTAGCGGCTGAGCTTGGCGAAGCCGCGTATCGAAGGACAAGCTCAGCCCGAACGGAGCCAGGTTGTGACCAAAGGACCCGAGGTGAGGAACGCCGGCCGATGAACCTCGTCCGCTCGCTCGGGTCGGTCGGCGGCCTCACTTTGGTCAGCCGCGTGCTGGCGCTGGTGCGCGACACGCTCCAGACGACCTTCATCGGCGCGAGCTTCGCCTCGGACGCCTTCTTCGTCGCCTTTCGCCTCCCCAACATGTTCCGCGCCCTCTTCGCCGAGGGTGCGTTCAATGCCGCCTTCATCCCGATGTTCAACCGCAAGGTCGCGGAGGGCGAGCTCCCGGCCGGGCTGCGGTTCGCCGAGCAGGCGCTGGCGGTGCTGCTGCCCGTCCTGGCCCTGTTCACGATCGTGATGATCGCCTTGGCCTGGCCGGTCACCTGGGGCCTGTCCGGCGGCTTCGATCATCCGACGCCGGACCAGTTCGCCTTCGCGGTCGGGCTGTCCCGGATCACCATCCCTTACCTGATGCTGATCAGCTTCGCCTCCCTGCTCGGCGGCATCCTCAACAGCCTCGACAAATATTGGGTGAACGCGGCGGCGCCGACCCTGCTCAACGTCTCCCTGATCACCGCCTTGTGGTTCTTCCACGGCCATGGGCCCGAGGCCGCCTATGTCACCGCGCGCGCGCAGGCGATCGCGGTGACGGTCGGGGGCGTGCTGCAGCTCGGCTGGCTGATCATCGCCTGCCGCGGCGCCGGCGTTCGGCTGCGCATCCGCCGCCCGCGCCTCGACGAGGACGTCCGCCGGCTGCTGAAGCTGATCCTGCCCGCGGCGCTCGGCGCCGGTGCATCGCAGGTGAACCTCGCCATCTCGACCGCGCTCGCCGGCGGCCTGCTCGCGGCGGGCTCGATCTCCTACATCAATTATGCGGACCGGCTGAACCAGCTCCCGCTCGGCCTGATCGGCATCGGGCTCGGCACGATCCTCCTCCCTACCGTCTCGCGCCTGGTCTCGACCGGCCAGGAGGAGGCGGCGATGGACACGCAGAATCGCGGCATCGAGCTCGCCCTCTTCCTCACCCTGCCGGCGACCGCCGCCTTCATCTTCGCCGCCCAGCCGGTGATCCGCGGCCTCTTCCAGCACGGCGCCTTCACCGCCACCGACACGATATTGTGCGGCTGGGCGCTCTCCGCCTTCTCGGTCGGCCTGCCCTCCTACGTCCTCGTCAAGGTGCTGACCCCCGGCTTCTATGCCCGCGGCGACACCGCGACGCCGGTCCGGCTGGCGTTGATCTCGGTCGGGATCAACCTGGTCGGCAATCTGATCCTGATCCCCTCGCTGGCGCCGTTCGGCATGGGCCATGTCGGGCCGCCGTTCGCCACCGCGCTCGCCTCGACGATCAACGTCTGGATGCTCTACCGGACCCTGCGCCGGCGCGGCCATCTCGCGCCGGACCGGCAGCTGAAGCGCCGCCTGCCCCGGCTGGCGGTCGCCGCCCTGATCATGGGCGGCGCGGTCTGGCTGCTGACGCCCGCTATCGATCCCTGGCTCACCCGGTCGCTCGGCGAGCGGATCCTCGGCCTCGCGGCGCTGGTCGGCGGCGGCGTCCTTCTCTATGGGATCGCCTGTTTCCTGACCGGGGCCTTCGCCCTCGACGATGTGAAGCTCCTTCTCAAACGCCGCAGCCGGGACGCCGCATGAATATCGCCAACATGAAACGAGTCGTCTCGGGCATCCAGCCGACCGGCAACCTCCATCTCGGCAATTATCTCGGCGCGATCCGCCGCTGGGTGAAATTGCAGGACGAGGCCGAATGCCTGATCTTCCTCGCCGACCTGCACGCGATCACCGATTATATCGACCCGAAGGAGCTGCGCGCCAACGTCAACGGCATGGCGGCGGCCTTGATCGCCTGCGGGATCGATCCGGAGAAGGCGGTGCTGTTCAACCACGCCCGCGTGCCGGCGCATCCGGAGATGGCCTGGATCCTCTCCTGCACCGCGCGGGTCGGCTGGCTGAACCGGATGACCCAGTTCAAGGAGAAATCGGGCAAGAACCGCGAAGGCGCGAGCGTCGGCCTTTACGCCTATCCGGTGCTCCAGGCCGCCGACGTGCTGCTCTACCAGGCGACCCACGTCCCAGTCGGCGAGGACCAGAAGCAGCATGTCGAGCTGATGCGGGACATCGCGGTCAAGTTCAACACCGACTATGAGGTCGACCTGTTCACCTTGCCCGAGCCCCATATCGGCGCGCAGGGCGCGCGGATCATGAGCCTGCGCGACGGCAATGCGAAGATGTCCAAATCCGATCCCTCCGACATGAGCCGGATCAATCTCAGCGACGACAGCGACACGATCGCGCAGAAGATCCGCAAGGCGAAGACCGATCCCGAGCCTTTGCCCGAGACGGCCGACGCGCTGAAGGACCGGCCCGAAGCGCTGAACCTGGTCACCATCTACGCCGCGCTGACCGACCGCACGCCGGATTCGGTGACGCAGGAATATGCCGGCAAGGGCTTCGGCCAGTTCAAGCCGGCGCTCGCCGACCTGCTCGTCGAGACGATCGCCCCCATCCGCGCGAAGCTCAGCGACTTCGAGGCCGATCCGGCTGCGCTCGACGCGATCCTGGTCGACGGGGCCCGCAAGGCCTCGGAGCTTGCGGCGCCGACGCTGGAGGGCGCCTACAGGGCAGTAGGGCTGCCGCGCTAGCTTTGAATTCCCGTTATTCCGACCAGCGTTGTCATACCAATCAACAGGGACCAGAATACGGCTCTGACCAAGCCGTGTCGTGACCTATCATTCCGTTGCCAATACCCATTCCAGCCGAGCTCATCTTCCTCAGGATAAAGCTTGCGCTCGAGCATCTTCAAATAATTCTCGGCGCATTCAAGATATTTATAGCGCATATATTGCCTCGTTGCGCCTAGGAGAGAAAGAGCAACCGGGATTCCGAGCACCCCTCTGGGCAAGGCACCGTGGCCTTGTTGGCTATAAAGCCATGAATAGAAGACGGCTATGGCAAGTGGGATGATGGTTTCCGTGCGATAAAGATCAAGCATTGCGTATCGCACCCTCTGAGTCATCTCACCATAGTCGGCTAAAAGCGTCGCGTGGCGCTTGTCGGTCTGAGCCACGTCCTCACTCCTATCTTTGATCGAGCGGACCTTTCGCACCTTCACCGTTCATAAGACAAGCTTGGGCGCAGTGCAGCACCCCTATACCCGCGGGCATTTCGCAGCCCTGGATCGTTCGCGACCGGCCTGCCCTTCACCCCCCGTTCAGCGGAACTTTGCGAAACGGCAAGCCGTTCTATATAAAGGACAAACCACCCTTCCCCAAAAGGCTTAGCGCCATGTCTTTGCTCAGGAAAATTTTCACCCTCATCGCGCCGGCGATGCTGCTGGCGCTGACCGCCTGCGCCACCGGCCTGCCGACCCAGGTTTCCCGCTTCCAGGCGATGCCCGCGCCGCAGGGCCAGAGCTTCGTCATCCAGGCCGCCAAGGCCGAGAATCGGGGCGGCCTCGAATTCTCGCAATATGCCGACCTGGTCCGGCGTCACCTGCTCGATCTCGGCTATCGCGAGGCGAGCGGGCCGGGCGATGCCACCTTCGTCGTCACCCTGGATTACGGTGTCGACAATGGCCGCGAGCGCGTCGTCGCAATGCCCGATCTGTTCGCCGATCCCTGGGATTATCGCGGCTTCGGCTACCGGCCCTATTACGGCAGCTTCTATGGCGGCTTCGGCCGCTATCGCAGCCCGTTCTTCTGGGGCTGGCACGATCCCTTCTGGGATTATGACGTGCGCAGCTACACGCTCTACACGTCCTATCTCGACCTCAACATCCGCCGCACTGCGGACAACCAGTCGCTGTTCGAGGGCCATGCCCAGGCGCGCTCGCAGACCAACGAGCTGCCGCGGCTGGTGCCGAACCTGGTCGAGGCGATGTTCACCGGCTTCCCGGGGAACAGCGGCGAGACCGTGCACATCACGGTCATGCCGGATCGCCAGGCGAGGACGCACGGATAGGGGCATCGTTCTTTTCCCTGTCGCCGCAAGGCGACGGGGAGGATTGAAAAGGAAAAGGGCCGGATTTCCCCGGCCCTTTTCTCATTCCCCGCCCTGGGAAGGAAGGCTCAGCTCTCCAGCTGCCGCGTCAGCAGGCGGATGTCGGCGTCGAGCTCGGCGTCCTGGGCGCGGAGCTTCTCGATCTGCTTGACCGCGTGGATCACCGTGGTGTGGTCGCGGCCGCCGAAGCGCCGGCCGATCTCGGGGAGCGAGCGCGGGGTCAGCTGCTTGGAGAGGTACATCGCCACCTGGCGCGGGCGGGCGACCTCGCGGGCGCGGCGGGCCGAGGTCATCTCCGCCTTGCGGATCCTATAATGGTCGGAGACGCGGGTCTGGATCTCGTCGATCGAAATGCGGCGCTGGTTCGCGCGCAATATGTTGGCGAGCACCTCGCCGACAAAGTCGAGGTCGATCGTGCGGTTCTGCATCGCGGCATAAGCGGCGATGCGGTTCAGCGCGCCCTCGAGCTCCCGCACGTTCGAGCTGATCCTTTTGGCGAGGAACATGACGACGTCGTCCGGCACCGTCACGTCGGGCAGCGCCTCGAGCTTCTTGGTGATGATGTTGAGCCTGAGCTCAAGGTCGGCGGCGTTGATGTCGGCGACCAAGCCCCAGGACAGGCGCGAGAGGATGCGCGGCTCAAGCCCGTCCAGATCCTGCGGCGCCCGGTCCGAGCTGATCACGAAGCGACGGCCGGCCGAGATGATCTCGTTCATCGTGTGGAAGAATTCTTCCTGGGTCGATTCCTTGCCGGCGATGAACTGGACGTCGTCGATCATCAGCAGATCGGCGGAGCGCAATTGCTGCTTGAACTTGAAGGTCTCGTTGGCGCGAAGCGCGGCGAGGAACTCAACGGTGAACTTCTCCGCCGACATGTAGATGATCTTCGCCCGCGGCCGCTGGCGATGGAATTCGTGGCCGATCGCGTGCAGCAAATGGGTCTTGCCGCGCCCGGTGCCGCCATGAATGAAGAGCGGGTTGAAGGCCACCTTGTCGCTGGTCGCGAGCGTCTGGGCGGCGCTGAACGCAACCTCGTTCGCCTTGCCGACCACGAAATTCTCGAACCGGTAGCGCGGCTCCAGCGCGACCGAATAGAGGCCCTTGGGCTCGGGTGGCGCCTCTTCACGCGGCGCCGGGATCTCGACGACGGCGGCGGTCCGCGGCGCGGCCGGGCCGACGCCGATCCGAATCTGCTTCACCTGCGGCAGCTTCGCCTTCCAGGCCAGCGCGAGCCGCTCGGCGAAATGGGTCTGCACCCAATCGGCCATGAACTGGGAGGGGAGCTGGAGCCTGAGCGCGCCCGATGCGGCATCGAAGCCGCCGAGCGCGATCGGCCGCAGCCAGCCGTCGAAGGTGCGCGCCCCGCAATCGCGGCGCAGGCTCGCGCGAATCGATTCCCAGGCTGCGACGATCGGATCGCCCAGATCCGGCTCCCCCTTGGTCGCACTCTCAATGGCCGGCGTCTGCACCGCGCGCGCACCCCTCTCGTTCTTCGTCGCCTTTTTTCAGGCGTCTATCTCAGGCGCAAAATCCCCGCGCGACGAAGCACCCCCGGCACGCCGCTGCTCGATGCGATTTTGCTGTTGCGCCGGCGAAGATGTTCTTCCCGCCGGACGATTGTTGTAGGAAGTTGGCGCGAGTCCGATCAAGCGAAAAAAATCTGTCACAAATAAATTAATTCATTGACATGGGAAAAACCGCAGAACTCCGCCACTTTAGAAAAAGCGCAATTTTTTCAGAGTGTTAGGTCAGGGGCAGGCGGCCGCATCCACGCGAATCGCAGGAAATCCTAGGCTTTTCATCTGGCCCGTTCGAGCGCGCGAAAAAGCCCGCCGGCGAGGGCCGACGGGCGCATTCGAACAGGCTTCCAAACGGCTTAGCCGAGGGTCGCGAGACGCCGTGTCAGCCGCGACAGCTTGCGCGCCGCGGTGTTCTTGTGAAGCACGCCGCGGGCGACGCCGCGGGCCAATTCGGGCTGCATGGCGGCCAGAGCGGCCTTGGCCTCGTCCTTCTTGCCGGCGGCCAAAGCCGACTCGACCTTCTTCACGAAGGTGCGGATGCGGCTGACGCGGGCGCGGTTGATCTCGGTGCGCTTGGCGTTGCGGAGGATGCGCTTCTTTGCCTGCGGCGTATTCGCCATCTTGAACTGCCTTATCTCTGAAATGAAAAGGGCGCGGCCCGGCCGCACCCGCTCAAGCGCCGCCCTCTAAGGCGCAGGCGCCCCGAGGTCAAGCTAGCGCTGGCACTTGGGGCAGTAGAAAGTGGAGCGTCCAGAATCGACTCGACGCCGAATCACCGTGCCGCAGCGGGGACAGGGCAGCCCTTCCCGGCCGTAGACCCGCCACTCCTTGGAGAAATAGCCGAGCTCCCCGTCCGGCCGGACATAGTCGCGCAGCGACGAGCCTCCGGCGGCGATCGCCGCCTTCAGCACGGACTTCACCGCATCGGCCAGGACATCCAGGCGCGGCCGGGCGATATGCCCCCCTGCCCGGCCCGGCGCGATCCCGGCGAGGTTCAGCGCATCGCAGACATAGATGTTGCCGAGCCCGGCGACGATCTTCTGGTCGAGCAGGAGCGCCTTGATCGGCGCGCTCCGCCCTTCCAGCACGCGGGCCAGATGAGCGCCGCCGAACGCCGGGCCGAGCGGCTCCGGCCCCATCGCCCTGAACGGCGGATAGTCCGCGATCGCCTCGGTGCGGACCAGGTCGAGCGAGCCGAAGCGGCGGTGGTCGTTGAGCGCGAGCCGCCGGCCCTCGTCGGTCACGATCACGACATGGTCGTGCTTGCCGATCTCGGTCGGGTCGGTCCGCCAATGGCCGGACATGCCGAGGTGGAAGATCAAGGTGTCGTCACGGTCGGTCCCGATCAGCCCATATTTGGCGCGGCGGCCGAGCGTCGTCACCCGGGCGCCGGTGACCCGCTGGCGAAGGTCGGGCGGGAAGGGCCAGCGCAGGTCCGCCCGGCGCAGCTCGATCGACTCGATCCGCCGCCCCTCCAGGATCGGGGCGAGGCCGCGCACCGTCGTCTCGACTTCGGGTAGCTCAGGCATGGGGTGCGAATAGGTAAGTGCACATCTCGGCTCTCCCCTGCTAGAGCGCGGCGCGATGGACAAGGTCTCTTTCGGTCATGAGGATGTCGCGCCGCAGGAAAAGACGCGGCGCGTGGGCGCCGTCTTCTCGAGCGTCGCCTCCAGCTACGATCTGATGAACGATCTGATGTCGGGCGGCCAGCACCGGCTCTGGAAGCAGGCCTTCGTTCGCAAGGTCGGCCCGCGCAAAGGCGAGGCGATCCTCGACATGGCCGGCGGCACCGGCGACATCGCCTTCCGGCTTGCCGCGTCGGGCGCGGCCGTAACCGTCGCCGACATCAATCCGGACATGCTCGCGGTCGGGAGGGAGCGCGCGAGGAAGTACGGCATCGACGGGCTCGCCTGGGCGGAGGAGAATGCCGAGCAGCTGAGCTTCGCCGACAAGAGCTTCGACGCCTACACGATCGCCTTCGGAATCCGGAACGTCACCGATATCCCGGCGGCGCTCCGCGAGGCGCGCCGCGTGCTGAAGCGTGGTGGCCGCTTCTTCTGCCTCGAATTCTCGCAGACGCGCTGGCCGGGCTTCGCGACGCTTTACGAGACCTATTCCCGGCGGATGGTGCCGCGGATCGGCAAGGCGGTGGCGAAGGACGAGGACAGCTACCGCTATCTGATCGAATCGATCGAGCGCTTTCCGGACATGCCCGCCTTCGCGCGGATGATCGCGGCGGCCGGCTTCGCCAATGTGAAGGCCGAGCCGATCCTCGGCGGCCTCGTCGCGATCCATAGCGGCTGGAAGATCTAGCGATGATGTCACGGGTTTCCGCGCCAAGGCCGGCATGACCGCATCGATCGTCCATGTCTGGCGGCTGCTGAAATGGGGCCGGGTGCTGGCGCGGCACGGGGCTTTGCGCGGCATCGAGCACGATCCGAACACGCCCCCGCCGGTCCGCCGCCTCGCCCGCCTCGCCCGCTTCGGTGCGCGCGTGCCCGATCGGCCGGCTTATGCGACCGCCTTCCGCGCGATCGGCCCAGCGGCGATCAAGCTCGGCCAGGCGCTGGCGACTAGGCCGGACCTGGTCGGCGAGGAGGCCGCGCACGATCTCGCTCTCCTGCAGGACAATCTGCCGCCGGCGCCGTTCGAGGCGGTGAAGGCGGCGATCGAGCAAGGCCTCGGCAAGCCGCTCGACCAGATCTTCGCCTCGGTCGATCCGGAGCCGGTTGGGGCCGCCTCGATCGCCCAGGTCCACCGCGCGATCACGACCGAAGGGAAGTTGGTCGCGGTGAAGGTGCTGCGCCCGCATATCGAGGAGGATTTCGCCGCCGCGATCGACACCTATGAATGGGCAGCGGCGCAGGTCGAGGCGATGGGCGGCGAGGCGGCGCGGCTGCGGCCCCGGCTCGTCATCGCGACCTTCCGGCAATGGACCAACCGCGAGCTCGACCTGCGCCAGGAGGCCGCCTCCGCCTCCGAGTTGCGGGAGAATCTGGAGGCGGAGAGCGGCTTCTTCGTGCCCGCGATCGACTGGAGCCGCACCGCGCGGCGGGTGATGACGCTCGAATGGATCGACGGGATCAAGCTCACCGATCGCGCCGCCCTGATCGAGGCCGGCCATGACGTGAAGGCGCTCGCCGCGATCCTGGTCCGCGCCTTCCTGCGCCAGGCGGTGGTCGACGGCTTCTTCCACGCCGACCTCCACCAAGGCAATCTCTTCGCGCTGCCGGACGGCCGGCTCGCCGCGATCGACTTCGGCATCATGGGCCGGATCGACCGCCAGGCGCGGATATGGCTCGCCGAGATCCTCTACGGCCTCCTGACCGGCAATTACCGCCGTGTCGCCGAGATCCATTTCGAGGCGCAATATGTGCCGCCGCACCACAATATCGACGAGTTCGCGACCGCCTTGCGCGCGGTCGGCGAGCCGATGCGCGGCCTGCCGGCGAAGGAAGTCTCGCTTGGCCAGATGCTCGACGGCCTGTTCAAGATCACCCGCGACTTCGACATGCAGACCCAGCCGCATCTGCTGCTGCTGCAGAAGACGATGGTGATGGAGGAAGGCGTCGCTACCGCGCTCGATCCGGACATCAACATGTGGGAGACGGCCGAGCCTTTCCTCACCGAATGGGCGCGCAGCGAGCTCGGGCCGGAGGCGCGACTGGCGGACGAGATCGTCCGCACCGTGCGCACGCTCCGCAAGCTGCCGGAGCTGATCCGCCGGATCGACTATTATTACCCGCCGCCGGGCGCCGCGCCGCCCGCGCCGCCGCTGCGCGAGATCGCGGTCGTGCGGCCGCATCGCTACGGGCTGATGGCGCTGATTGCTTTGGTCTCGGCGGCGATCGCGGCCGGCGCGGTTCTGCTGCTGCGATAAACTGGATTGTCGCGCCGGGTGAGCATACATCGTGCGCATGACTTCCGAACGCCGCCGCGAGGTCGCGCCCAGCCGCGCTGCCGACGCCTCCGCCCCCGCCGATCCACCAAGCCCGCTTCGAGAGGCATGGCTCGAGGAGAACCGAGCTGCGATCGAATCCTGCAACGCCTGGGTAGAGGCGCACGGCCTTCCCTTGGCCAGGTATCGCCAGTTCTGACGGCCGACGCGTGAACGGAAAGCGGATCCTCCTGATCGTCGGCGGCGGGATCGCGGCGTACAAGGCGTGCGAGCTGATCCGGCTGATCCGCAAGGCGGGCGGGAGCGTGCGCTGTGTGCTGACCGCCGGCGGGGCGCAGTTCGTGACGCCGATGACGCTCGCCGCTTTGTCCGAGCAGCAGGTCCATACCAGCCTCTGGGACCTCAAGGACGAGGCCGAGATGGGGCATATCCAATTGTCGCGAGAGGCCGACCTGGTCGTGGTCTGCCCGGCAACGGCGGACCTGCTGGCCAGGATGGCGGCCGGCATCGCCGACGACCTCGCCACCACCCTCCTGCTCGCCACCGACAAGAAGGTGCTCGCCGCGCCGGCGATGAACGTGCGCATGTGGCAGCACGAGGCGACGAAGCGGAACGTCGCGCGGCTGCGCGCCGATGGGGTCATCGTGCTGGAGCCGGACGAGGGCGAGATGGCCTGCGGCGAATATGGGCCCGGGCGGCTGCCGGAGCCGGAACGGATCGTGGCGGAGATTAAGCGGGCGCTAGGCGCTGGAGGGGGGCGATTGTCCGGCAAGCGCATCGTCGTCACCGCCGGGCCGACGCATGAGCCGATCGATCCGGTGCGGGTGATCGCCAATCGCTCCTCGGGCAAGCAGGGCTTCGCGATCGCCGAGGCGCTTGCGGCGCTCGGCGCGCGGGTGACCTTGATCGCGGGGCCGGTCACGCTGGCGGCGCCTGCGGGCGTATCCCGCGTCGACGTCGAAACCGCGCGCGAGATGGAGGCGGCGGTGCAGGCCGCCCTCCCCGCCGATGGGGCCGTATTGGTCGCGGCGGTGGCGGACTGGCGCGTCGAACCGGCGCCGGCCAAGCTCAAGAAAGCGGATGGGCCGCCGCGGCTCGACTGGCAGCCCAATCCCGACATCCTCGCCGGCCTTGCCGCCGATCCGCGGCGCCCGCGCCTGCTGATCGGCTTCGCCGCCGAAACCGAGGCGGTCGAGGCCGAGGCCGCCGCCAAGCGCAGCCGCAAGGGCTGCGACTGGATTCTCGCCAACGACGTCTCCGGGGACGTGATGGGCGGCGAATCGAACCGTATCCATTTCATCGGCCCGGACGGCGCCGAGGATTGGGAGAAGATGAGCAAGGCCGAGGTCGCCCGCCGCCTCGCCGCCCGGATCGCCGATGCCCTCGCCTGAGCTCGAAATCCGGCTGAGGCGGCTGCCGCATGGCGAGGGCCTGCCTTTGCCGGCCTATGCCACCGCCCATGCCGCCGGCATGGACGTCGTCGCCGCCGAGACTGTGACGCTCGCGCCCGGCGCCAGGCATGCGGTGGGGACCGGCTTCGCCATCGCCATCCCGGAAGGCTATGAGGTCCAGGTCCGGCCGCGCTCCGGCCTCGCGCTCAAGCACGGCATCACCTGCCTCAACGCGCCCGGCACGATCGACGCCGATTATCGCGGCGAAGTGAAGGTTATTCTTGCGAATCTTGGCGAGGAGGCATTCGAGGTGGTAAGGGGGGAGCGGATCGCGCAGCTCGTGCCGGCGCCGGTCGTCCGCGCCCGCTTCGCCGAAGCGGACGCGCTCGACGAGACCGAGCGGGGCGGCGGCGGATTCGGGTCCACTGGGAGGTAGGAATGAAGCAGATATTTGCGGCGGCTCTTCTTTTCGCGGCGGCGCCCGCGGCGGCGCAGACGGTCGAGACCGCCAGCGGCGACTGGAGCAACATTCCGGTGATGCGCCAGCAGGTCGGCGCTTCGGTCGATTCGAACGCGGTCGCGGCGATCGCTGAGATGGTGGACCGCGGCGAATGCACGATCCCCGGCCAGCGCCGGGGCAATCTCGACATGAGCGTGCCCTTCCTGGTCCAGTATGATGCGAGCCTGACGATCCAGCGGGTGGTCATTCATCCGGTCGGCTGCGCGCGGGCCGACGGCCTGCTTGCCGGCGCGGTGCTGCGCCTGGTCCGGGCGGGCGCTTTCGTTCCGGTCGGCGGCCGGCACGAGGGCTGGTTCCGTGGCGAGGTCGGCTTCGCCCACTCGAACGGTTAGGATTTCGCAGTCGACCCCCTGACCGTCCCCGTCCGCGAGGGCATCACCGCCCTCACCGACGCCCAGCTCGAACGCTATGCCCGCCATATCGTCCTCCGGGAGATTGGCGGGGAAGGCCAGCGCCGGCTGCTCGCCGCCACGATCGCGATCGTCGGCGCGGGCAGGATCGGCGCACCGGCGATCCAGTATCTCGCCGCCGCGGGGGTCGGCACGCTGCGAGTGATCGACGACGATGCGGTCAGCCTCGACAATCTGCAGCGGCAGATCCTGTTCGGCACCGGCGACGTCGGCCGGGCGAAGGCCGAGGTCGCGGCCGGGGCCGTGGCCAGGCTCAATCCCGACGTCCGCTTCGAGGCGCGGCAGGCGCGGCTCGATGCGGCTAATGTGGCCGGGCTGGTCGCCGGCGCCGACCTGATCCTCGACGGCAGCGACAATTTCGCGACTCGGCTGATCGTCTCCGATCATGCCACCGCCGCCCATATCCCGCTCGTCGCCGCGGCGATCGGCCAGTTCCAGGCCCAGATCGGAACCTTTCGCGGCTGGCGGGCGGACGAGCCCTGCTATCGCTGCTTCGTCGGCGACGCCTTCGACGCCGAGGATTGCGACAGCTGCTCGGAGCTCGGCGTGCTCGGCGCGATGGCCGGGATCGCCGGCAGCCTCGCCGCGCTCGAGTCGATCCGGGCACTGACCGGCTTCGGCGCCGATCCGGCCGGCAAGCTGCACATCTTCGACGGGCTCGTCCCGGCAATGCGCACGATCCGGATCGTCAAGGATCCGGCCTGCAACGGGTGCGGGAATCAACCGCCGACTTAACCGCCGAGAGAGTGGGCGATCTGCTCGAAGAGATGCGTGGTCTGGGCAGGCTGGGTCGCAAAGGAGAAAGCGACCCCTGCGGCCAAGCTGAACAGCAGGAATTTCCAGCCGAGCAGCCGGCCGAGCAAAGTCGGCCCCAGCGCCGGGCGGCGCGGTGCGGCCGGCACGAAGCTCACCGGCGCGGGGTCGCGCAGCACCAGCTCGTCGGCCGGGAGCGCCAGGATCAGCGCCTTTTCGGCGGCGAACTCCTCGGCCGACAGCGCGCCGAGCTCGAACAGGCGGGTGAGGCGCTCGAGCGCGGTCAGGCGATCGTGGACGAGATGGTAATCGGGTGAGGCCGGCGGAGCCTGGGACAGCACGGACACGTGTGCTGGGCTGGGCTCCGCCGGCTGCGGGACGAGCGTCAGTTGCGGCGGGACGGCAACCGGCTCTCCCTGCAACTGATGCCCGCGACTGATACTAAGTCGACCCGTACGCATGTTTCGGCCCTAATGGCGACGCGTAAAGCATCCTGAAGCAGGCAGGGTAAATTGGCGGTCAACCATGACGCTGCGGCGAATACCAATTCGCTGCAGCGTCAGCCCTCTACGAAGGATGGATTCAGCGCGCTAGTGAGCGATGGCGATCAGATCGATGGTGAAGAGCAAAGTCGCGCCGCCGGGGATCGGGCCGCGGCCGTTATAGCCGTAGGCGAGATTGTAGGGGATGGCGAACTCGTAGCGGTCGCCGACGCCCATCAACGGCACGCCTTCCTGCCAGCCCCGGATCAGCCGCGGCAGCGGGAAGGTCGCCGGCTGGCCGCGCGCGACCGAGGAATCGAACTCGGTGCCGTCGATGAAACGGCCGACATAATGGATGGTGACGGTGTCGGTCGGCGCCGGGTGCGGGCCGGTGCCGGGGCCGCCGATCTTGCGATAGCGGATGCCGCTGATTGTGCGATGCCAACCCTGGGCCGGATCGAGGCCGTTGAGGTAGGTGAAATGATAATCGGCATTGGCGGAGACCGCCGAAGTGGCGGGCGCCGGCGCCGGGGGCTGCGCGGCGGCGGCGATGGCGAGCAAAGCGGCGAGCATCATTTCGATCCCTTCTTCCTGCGTGCGGCGGGCGCCTTGGCTTTTGCCGCCGGCTTGCGGCCCCGCCCCTTCTTCGTCGCCGGCCCCTTGGCGGCGCGTTCGTCGATCAATTGCGCCGCTTCCTCCAGGGTGAGCTGGTCGGGGGCGAGCGACTTGGGCAGGGTCGCGTTGGTGGTGCCGTCGGTGACATAGGGGCCGAAGCGGCCTTCCATCAGCTTGATCTCGGCGCCAGTGCGCGGATGCGCACCCAACTGCTTCAGCGGCTCGCGCGATCCGCTCCGCCGCCCGCCGCCGCTCGCGGCGTCCGCGAGCTTCGCCACCGCCGCGTTCATGCCGATCTCGAACACCTCGGCGGTCGAGGCCAGCTTCGCATATTTGCCGTCATGGGCGAGATAGGGCCCGTAGCGGCCGATGCTTGCGCTGATCGGCTTGCCGGTCTCCGGATGGTCCCCGACCGCGCGCGGCAGCGACAGCAGCCGCAGCGCGACCGCCAGATCCGCGTCGGCGGCCGGCACGTCCCGCGGCAGCGAGGCGCGCTTCGCCTCCTTGCCGTCGCCAAGCTGGAAATAGGGCCCGAAGCGGCCGGCCCGCAGGGTGACGTCCTGGCCGGTGTCCGGATCCTGACCCAAGACCTGGGGCCCGGCCTCCTCCTGCCCCTCGCCGGCCTGGCCGAAGCGGCGGGTGAACTTGCAGTCGGGATAGTTAGAGCAGGCGACGAAGGCGCCGAAGCGGCCGCCGCGCAGCCCGAGCCGACCCTCGCCGCAGGCCGGGCAGAGCCGCGGATCGCTGCCGTCGCCTTTGTCGGGGAACAGCCAGGGGGCCAGGAAGTCGTCGAGCGCGGCGGTGATCTCGGAGGGCTTCTGCTCCATCACCTCGCCGGTCTTCGGCTTGAAGTCGCGCCAGAAGCGCTCGAGCACCTCCTGCCAGCCGAGCCGTCCGCCCGAAATCTCGTCGAGCTCGTCCTCGAGATGGGCGGTGAAGTCGAAGGAGACGTAGCGCTCGAAGAAGCGCTCGAGGAAGGCGGTCAGCAGCCGCCCGCTCTCCTCCGGGAAGAAGCGGTTCTTCTCCAGCCGGACATAGTCGCGGTCCTTCAGCGTCTGCAGGGTCGCCGCATAAGTGGAGGGACGGCCGATGCCGAGCTCCTCCATCCGCTTCACTAGGCTCGCCTCGGAATAACGGGGCGGCGGCTGGGTGAAATGCTGCTCGGCATGGACGGCCTTCTTGGCCGGCGTGTCGCCTTCGCGCAGGCGAGGAAGGCGGCGGCTCTCCTCATCCTCACTGTCGTCGCGGCCTTCCTCGTAGAGGGCGAGGAAGCCGGGGAAGAGCCCGAGCTGGCCGGTCGCGCGGAGGACGTGGCGGCCGGTGCCGTCGGTGAGCTCGGCGGTCGTCCGCTCCAGCCGGGCCGAGGCCATCTGGCTGGCGAGCGCCCGCTTCCAGATCAGCTCGTAGAGCCGGGCATGGTCGCCCGAGCCGGCGCGGTCGCGGCCGAAATCGGTGGGCCGGATCGCCTCATGCGCTTCCTGCGCATTCTTCGCCTTGGTCTCGTAGAGGCGCGGCTTGTCCGGCACGTAGCCGGCATCGTAGCGCTCCGCGACCGCGCGCCGTGCCGCCGAGATCGCCTCGGGCGCCATCTGCACGCCGTCGGTGCGCATGTAGGTGATCGCC
>JAFAZM010000051.1 GCA_019239785.1 Sphingomonadaceae bacterium | reverse complement strand
CGATCGGAAGGGCCTTCAGCATCCGCGCCGCCTGCCACAAGCGGGATGAACAGGCAATGGCCGTTAGCGCTTCCTTAGCCATGCCGGTCTAGCCTCTGCGGGCCATGACCCACCAGGCGCCGCCATCGCCCGTCCCCGCGGGCGCCGATCCCGCCCGCCAGGTCGCGCAGCTGCGCGAGGCGCTGCGCCTGGTCGAGCGGATCGCCGGCCTGCCCGAGACCGGCTCGCCCGAAGCACGGCTCGACGAGAGCGCCCGCCTCAGCGCCGCCTACGCCCGCGCCCTCCCGGTCGCCCAGCGCCACTTCGAGGCCCTGGTCGCCGAAACCGCCGCCTGGGCCGCCGCCGGCGTGGAGGCGTTGCTGGCGAAAGGGAATGGCGCGCCGCCGCGCGCGGCCGCGACGCGGCTCGCCGGGGCGTTGGAGCGGGCGCTCAATGAGATGGCGGGGTTGCTGCGCTGATTGGGGACTGGGGACTCGGGACTGGGGACTGGGAAGCGGCCGAGACCCGCCCTCAGTCCCAGGGCGAATTGACATTCCGCAGCCTAAAGCCCTCTCCGCCGGGGAGAGGGGGTACGAAGCGCCCTTTGAATGTCGATATTGCCCAGTCCCCAATCCCCAGTCCCCAGTCCCTACGCAACCGGCGCTGAGGGCGGCTCGCTGGGCCAGCTCTTCACCACGATCTCCCGCTGCGGCGACGGAATCCCGATCCCGTTCTCCGTGAACAGCTCCAGCACCCGCGCGAAGATCTCCGAGCGCACGGGCCCGATCCCGGCCTCCGGATCGAGGATCCACACCCTGATCTCATGGTCGATCCCGTTCTCGCCGAGCTTCGTGATCCACACGTTCGGCTTCGGCGCGGCGAGGACGCGGGGGCTGGCGCTGGCGGCGTCGATCATCAATTTCTGCGCCAGCTTCACGTCGCAGCCATAGTCGATCGAGACCGGGATCGAGATCCGCACGTCCCGCGTCGAATAGGACCAGTTGACGACCTGCTCGGTCATCAGCACTTCGTTCGGGATCAGATATTCCTTGCCGTCGCGGGTGACGATCGAGACCGCGCGCACGCCGATCTTGTTGACCTGCCCGAACGTCTCGCCGACCGAGATCACGTCGCCCGGCTTGATCGAGCGGTCCATCAGCAGGATGATCCCGGCGATCAGGTTGCCGAACGTCTTCTGCAGCCCGAAGCCGACGGCGAGGCCGAGCGCGCCCGAGAAGACCGCGAGCGCGGTGAGGTCGATCCCGGCCAGGTCGATGCCGATGAAGAAGGCGATCGCGATCACGACCAAGGCGGCGAGCTTCTGGGTCAGCACCCGCTGGGTGGGATCGAGCCCTTTGGCATGCTGGAGCGCCTGGCCGATCAGCCGGTTGGCGAGCTTCACCGCCGCGTAGAGCGCGAGCAGCCCGATCGCGATCTGGACCAGGGCGAGCAGCGACAGCCGCCGCGAACCGATTGCGAAGGCGACCGCATCGAGCGGCGCGGTCACCTTGCCGAGCCCGCCCACCGCATCGGCGAGGATGGCGACGAACAGGAACAGGGCCAGCGCCCAGGCCACCCAGCGCGGCAGGTTCACGCCGCGCACCAAATTGCGCACCAGCAGGGCCGCCGCCCCAGCCGCGATCAGGCCGAGCAGGAAGGCGGCGCCGGGCGGCCAGGCATGGACGCGCAGCGCCAGCACCAGGGCCGGCCAGATGATCGCATAGCGGACCAGTGCGCAGACCCGCGGCACCAGCCGCTCGCCGCGGGCGCCGGCGTGCCGCTCCCAATAACCGGCGGCGCGCGGCCCGGCGAAATGTCCGACAAGCCAGCCGAGGAAGACGATGCCCGCGGCGATCCCGGCGGCGACGGTGAGCGCGAAGAGGTCCGCCGGGCCCGGCAGGTCGAGGCCGAGGCTGGCGGCCATCTCGTTCATCCCGCGGCGCAATAGCCCGCGAGCGCGGCCGCGAGGTCGGCGATCAGATCGTCCGGATCCTCGAGCCCGACATGGAAGCGGATCAGCGGCCCTTCGAATTCCGGGCGCGTCGCCGTCCGCTGATAATCGGGCGGGATGGCGAGGCTCTCATAGCCGCCCCAGCTATAGCCGATCCCGAACAGCTCGAGCGAATCGACCAGCCGGTCGCGCGCCGCCTCGTCGCCGCCCTTCATCACCACGCTGAACAGCCCCGACGCGCCCTTGAAGTCGCGCTGCCAATATTCGTGGCCGGGGCAGTCGGGCAAAGCCGGGTGCAGCACCCGCGCGACCTGGGGCTGGTCCTTCAGCCAGCGCGCGACCCTCAGCCCATTCTCCTGGTGCCGCTCCAGCCTGAGCCCGAGCGTGCGCAGCCCCCGCAGCGCCAGCCAGGCCTCGTCGGCCGAGCCGGCCTGGCCCATCACCCGCCGCGCGGATTCGAGCCGCGGCGCCAAGGCGGCGGTCGCGGTCACCGAGCCGAGCATCAAATCGGCATGGCCGCCGATATATTTGGTGCAGGCGAGGATCGAGAGATCGACGCCGGCCGCGATCGCCGGGAAGAAGAGGGGGGTCGCCCAGGTATTGTCGATCAGGGTGACCAGCCCGCGCGCCTTCGCCGCAGCGCAGATCGTCGGCACGTCCTGCACCTCGAACGTGTGCGTGCCGGGGCTCTCCAGGAACACTGCCCGCGTCTTCTCGCCGATCAGCTCCGCGATGCCGGCGCCGATCATCGGGTCGTAATAGACGGTGGTCACGCCGAACCTTTTCAGCAGCCCTTCGCAAAGCGCCCGCGTCGGCCCATAGGCGCTGTCCACCATCAGCAGTTCGTCGCCGGCCTGGAGCACGGCAAGCAAGGCCCCCGCCACCGCCGCCGCGCCGGACGGATAGAGCCGCGTCGCCGCCGCGCCCGGCTCCAGCTCGGTCAGCGCCTCGCACAGCGCCCACATTGTCGGCGTGCCGTTGCGGCCATAATGGAGCACGCCGTCGCGCGGCGGGTTGGCGGCATGCAGATCGGCGACGCTGTCGAACAGGATCGTCGAGGCGCGCCAGACCGCCGGGTTCACCAGCCCCTGCGTCCACTCCGCCCGCCGCCCGGCCTCGACCAGCTGGGTGTCCTTCTTGTGCTCCGTCACGCCGCGCCCCCCGGGCTCGGCGGGCGCGGCTTTCGGCGATGGGGGCGGGATCAGCGAGGACATGGCCTTTCCTAACGTCGTGCGGAGCGAAGGTGAAGGCAGGGGCGCCGGCGGACGGACAGCACCCCCGTCATTCCCGCGAAAGCGGGAGCCGAAGACGACCGCAGGTCAACCCCTCCTCTTATCTCCCTTCGCGTCCTTTCCTTCTTCTTCGCGCCTTCGCGTGAAACGAAAAATGGGTGCGCGCAGAGGCGCAGAGAGCGCGGAGAGCGCAGGGGGGTCGGTGCCAATCGCGGCACCTCTGCGTCTCTGCGTCTCTGCGCGAATTCAGTCCGGCTTCCGCCCTACGCCCTTACGCCGCGCCCTTCGCCTTGGGCGTCTCCGGATCCGCCCCCCACTCGGTCCAGCTCCCGTCGTAGAGCCGCACGTCCGTCTTGCCGAGCAGCCGCGCCCCAAACAACGGCACCGCGGCGGTGACCCCCGAGCCGCAGCTCGTCACCATCGGCTTGCCGAGGTCGACCCCGGCCGCGTCGAACACCGCCCGCAACTCGTCGCCAAGCTTCCAGCTATTGTCGGCGTTGAAGAACTCCGACTGCGGCGCGTTGCGCGCACCGGGGATATGCCCTGCCTCCAGCCCGGCCCGCGGCTCCGCCTCGCCGCCGGCGAAGCGCGTCGCCGGCCGCGCATCGACGATCTCGGTGCCGCCGCCGCCGGCCTCGACCAGCGCCCGCACCTGCGCCTTGTCCACCACGGCATTGCGGTCGAGGAAGGCGGTGAAATGGCCGTGGCGATGATGCTCCGGCGCGCCCGAAAGCTGCCGCCCCTCCGCCCGCCATTTCTGCAAGCCGCCGTCGAGCAGGGCGACATAATGGGCGCCGAAGCTCTTCAGCATCCACCAGGCCCGCGCCGCGCTGTGCAGCGGCGAATTGTCGTAGACGACGAAGCGGTTGCCGTCGCCGAGCCCGAGCGACTGCATCCGGCTCGCGAACTTGTGCTCGGAGGGCAGCATGTGCGGCAGCGCGCTGGTCTCGTCGGCGATCTCATGGATGTCGAAGAACACCGCGCCCGGAATATGCGCCGCCGCATATTCCGCCCGCGCATCGCGCCCGCTGCCGGGGAGGAAGAGCGTCGCGTCGATCACGCGCAGGTCCGGCGCGCCGAGCTCGGCCTCGAGCCAGGAGGTGGAGACGAGGAGGTCCATGCACTTCTCCTAACCCGGCGCGGGGCGCAGGTGAAGGCGGGCGCTGGTTTGACCGCATTTGCGTCGCACAAGGCCTGAGTCGGCATCCGTTTGACGTTTGCCCGCGCATCACCGGGGAGCGAAACGCGGAATCCGGGGCACTGCCACCATTGCCGTGATGTTATGCCTTCTGGCTGATCCGAGGCCCGCAATCGGTAGCATCGTTCGGCCGATAAGACCGAGGGCTGAGCACCTGTGCCACCGCGGCAGTTCGTTCAGAGTCGGTTCGGGCAGCTCATTCCTCAGCCGGGGCCGCGGACGCATCCCTTTTCTTCAGGGTCAGTGTTAGACCGCTTTTGCCGCTCAGATCGATGCCGCTGCCGAGCAAGCTGACCCTGCCGGTCGCCGATACTTCCAGTGCAATTTCCATTTCCTTTAGTTCAAAGGCACCAAGTGCCGTCGGGAGCCTGTCGACGATACTGCCCATGGTTCCAAGGAATTCGGAAAGGTTTGCGGCAAGGTCGTTCGCTGGAACTTCGGTTCGGTACCCGAGCATCCTCTTTACGACATCAAGGCCGCCGCGGTCTTTCGATCTCGGCGGCGCTTGCGGGTGATCGACGGAAATAACCGAAATGGTCTGATCGGTCATGGCGCTCCCTCCAGGTAGCTTGCGCGTAGATCGGGATTGCCGAACAAGGTGTACAGCAAACCCATTGGATTGTTCCATCGCTGCAACAGCTTCCATTTCGCCGTGAGGAGGCTGTGGCCGACCGGTTGCCCGTTGAGGATCGCGGCATAAAATTCGCGCGAGAAGGCGCTGGCGAACAGGTCCGGTGCGGGCGCCTCAGTGGCGATGACCGCTCGCGAAGACAGGCGATAGAAGGCAAGAGCCCAAGTCGTATAATCGAAAAATTCCGGGCTGTTGCTGTTGCATGCGTTGAGGAAGACGAGCGGCCGTTCGTAGTCGGCGCCAGCCAGCCTCCCGACGGCCGACTGGAAATTGGAAAGCATGATCTCGAACGGATCGCGTCCTTCGGCGCAAAGCTGAAGAAAAGCGTCCTCATCCTCGCGAGAACAGTGGCAACTGAAGTGCTGGATTTGATCGATGATCGGGGGCTCTCCAACGGGCGTCGGCCTCCGGCAATCGAGGATCATGGACAACGCGGTAGCCGAGCTCTGATCCGAGTCCGTCCTGGGCCAGGGTCCGACCAGGTCGAACTCGTCCGTTAGAAACTTCGCCTCTCTCCTCGCGCCCTCGAAGTCGTGGTGCACAAACATTTTCATGGGGATGCGCGTGCCCGCCAGGGCGTTGCCGCTGCTGCCGCCCGTGCTGAACGTCAGCCGCCGTGTTACAGCTGCGAAGCCGGGAAACCGCATTACGGCTTGGCTCAATGTTTCGAAATCGTGAATTTCGGCGATGGGCGTACGGTCGGCGAAAGGCATCACCTCCAGCGGCATGAAATCGTCCGACGGCGTTTCGAATTCGATGAGAGGCCACAACGTGCTTTGGTCGATCATGCCGGGGGGAAGGGGCTTACGATAGAGGAAATTTCGGAGCGTATCGAGATTTGTCCGCCCGCAAAGCGTGGCCAGGATTTCCTGCCCACTATCGTCGATCTGCCGAAGAAAATCATGGGCCATAGCGAAGTCGCATCTATCTCCGTCGACTCCCAACGCGTCCCGTGAGTCCCGCAGCACCCGCGCGAGCTTCCGTTTCAATTTGGGCACCTCACCCCAGGGATAGCCGGTGCTCACCGGAAGGGCATGGCCCTCCGCGTCGACTGCGATGATCACGCATGTTCCGAGTTCGTCTGGTCTGAAGCTGAGTCGATAGGCAGCCCCGCGCACGGTTCAACTCTCCCACGCTCTGAACTGCTCGGGAACCTCTAGCTCGAAGATGAGCAGGCGTCGGTTGCTCTGGAAGAGCTGTACCCAAATTCGGTCGGAAGTCGGGGGAATCTGAACGGGGATAGCGATATCCCAGATATCGGTGTTCGTCGGAACGCGGATGGACTTCACCGTCCTGTTGCGTGTGAATCCCTCAGGTTCGCATTCGACGAGATAATCAGCGGTGAGGGCATCAATGCCATCGTCAATCTGCAGCAGGACGGACCCGTCACTTTCAGCGCGCGAGAATGCAAGCGCAATTCGCGCCGCGGTGGGTTCACCCTTGTCCGTCGCGGGCTCGATGGTTGCTTTGACGAACCCTCGATATTTCGTGAGAGGCGCGCCAGCCAATCCCTTGGTGATGCTCGCGTCGACGGTATCGCTGATCAGATTTTGAAGAAGGCCCGGCGAAGCCAGAAGCGGCGGCGGTGTCACTTCGCGAGTTGATCCCACCACCTCGGCACGCACGAGAAGATCAGGGACTAACCTCTCGCTGAAGCCCGCCACAAACGAGGCAAGCAGGGCCAAAACGAGGGGTGAGCCCGCGCCGAATACCAATCCCCCTACTGCGACTCCGATCACGCCCGAAGAGAAGAGGCCTTGGAGCACCACAGCCGCGAGGGTGCCTGTTATGATAGCGAGGATCACGGAGAGCGAGCGTTCTGGGTTGCCTACATCTTCAGCGGCAACGATGTCTCGTGCCCGCAACGAGTAGGAAGCGAAGGCGCCGATGGCACCGCCAATTGCCGCAGCAAGAAAGCGGTTGCCGCTGAGCAGGGCGTCAAGCGCTAGAAATGCTGCACAGGTCGCCGCAATTGTAGCGGACGCGCCGAATCCAATCAGTAATTGTCTGACGATGGCGCGTCTGGCCACCTCCGCAGAGAGATCGTGTTCGATCGCACCAAGGATCGCAATCGCAGGACCGATTTCATCGTTCAACGCGCAGGCAAGGGCTTCTGCGATGCGCGCCTGATACGTGCCGGAGCCCCGCTTCGACCCACCACGATCCGCGCGCGTGATCAAGCTGTCGATCCGGGCCCGCATTGTCGCCAATGTCGTCAGCCGCGCCCGTTGCAAGGTAGCCAGGGCTGGATCATCCGCGAACTGGATGAGCACTCGATCCCTGGATTCGTAGATCGCGTAGAGCGGATCCACCCGGGAAAAGAGGCGCTCAACCGGTTCCCCCAGCAAATCAATGCTGCCTATCGAGAGGTCGGCGACCCTGGGCGGTTTGACCGCGACTATGTCGGAGGTTCCCTGTTCAGGCATGATCACCAGCGCCTCCGTCAATCGCAGGACAGAGTCTTACCTTATTCGACAATCTGAACGTTCGCTATGGCAGCCGAGCCGCTCTGCGCTAGAGCGATGCACTATTGGATTCTTTGATCGCATCGTCGCCCTCGACCCGAACCGGCTCGCGAAGATGATCGGCTGGAGCGGCGGGGAATT
>JAFAZM010000386.1 GCA_019239785.1 Sphingomonadaceae bacterium | reverse complement strand
GGCCCGATGCCTCGCCGCTCGCCGCCAGATAGACGAGCAACGGCGGGAACACGCCTGCCCGCCGCAGCGCCGCCGAAAGGCTGCCGCCGCCGCGGATCGATTCGACGATCTCCTCCGATGCGGCCCTGAGCGCGCGGTTGTGGATCGTGCCCGTCGTCAGCGCGAGGCCTTCCAGCAACGGCAGGCGCGACGAGACCATCGTCGCCAGCGTCCGCGCCATCCGCGCCGCGTGGAGATCGCGGATCAGCCGGCCGATCAGAGGCAGGCGGAGCAGCGCCCGATCGAACTTCATCCTGATCCCCTCGTCCTTCAGCGCCCGGCCGAAGAGGAAGAGCGCCAGGCCGAGGCCGAGCAGAAGGGCCCACCACCATGAGGCGAGGAAATTGGAGAGGCCGATCACGATCCGGGTCAGCAACGGCAGGTCCTGGCCGATATCCCGGAACTGCTCGACGACCTTCGGGACGACGAAGATCATCAAGGCGAAGACGACGAAGGCGGCGACGATGGCGAGGATGATCGGGTAGGCCAAGGTCGAAAGGACCTTGCCGCGGACCTGCGCCTGGCGCTCGAGCAGGCCGGCGAGCCGTTCGAGGATGGTCGGCAAGGTGCCGGAGGATTCGCCGGCGGAGACCATTGCCCGGTAGAGCGGCGGGAAGCTCGCCGGCTCGCGGCCCATCGCCTCCGAGAGACGCCGGCCCTCGACGACGCCGGCATGGACGTTGCCGAGCACGCGGCGGACCTCCTCCCGCTCGGCCTGGCGCGAGACGGTGCGGAGCGCCTCCTCGAGCGGGGTGACCTGGATCAGGGTGGCGAGCTGGCGAGTGAACAGGGTCAGCTGCTTGGCGCCGATCCGCTTGCGCCGCAGCAGGCCGCGCGAGACGAGCGGGGCCGCGCCTTCCGCGGCCGGCTCGATCCGGACGACGTAGAGCCGGCGCGCAATGAGCTGGTCCCGCGCCGCCTGGCTGGTCTCGGCGCGCACCGAGCCGCGCCGCTCGCGTCCGGCCGTGTCCAGGCCGACATAGGCGAAATCAGGCATTTTCGCCCTCGCGCCGCGACACGCGCACCGCCTCCTCGGGGCTGGTCGTGCCGGCGACCACCAGCGCCAGCGCCGCCGTCGCCAGCGTGTCGCTCTGGCGGAAGGCCAAAGCCGCGATCGCCGTCTCCTCGGCGCCGGCATTGATCAGCCGGCGGATCTCGTCGCCGATCCGGACCGCCTCGAAGACGCCGATCCGGCCCCGATAGCCGCTGCCGCCGCAGGCCGGGCAGCCTTTTGGCTCGAAGACGATCGTGCCCGCCTCCAGCCCGAGCGAAGCGGCGAGCGAGCCCGAGGCCTGGACCGGCGTGCGGCATTCGGGGCAGAGCCGCCGCACCAGCCTTTGCGCGATCACCGCGCGCAGGGTGGAGGCGATCAGGAAGGGCTCGACCTTCATGTCGCGAAGCCGGGTGATCGCGCCGATCGCGTCGTTGGTGTGCACGGTCGAGAGGACGAGATGGCCGGTAAGCGCCGCCTGCACGGCGATGTCGGCGGTCTCCCGGTCGCGGATCTCGCCGACCATCACCACGTCGGGATCCTGGCGCAGGATCGCGCGAAGCCCGGTGGCGAAGGAGAGGCCGACCTGCGGGTTGATCTGCATCTGGCCGACGCCGTCGACGCCATATTCGACCGGATCCTCGACGGTGAGGATGTTGCGGCTGCCGTCGTTCAGCCGCTTGAGGCCGGCATAGAGCGTCGTCGTCTTGCCCGAGCCGGTCGGGCCGGTGACGAGGACGATGCCGTTGGGCTCGGTCAAGGCGTCGCGGAACAGCGCCTCGACCGCATCGGCCATGCCCAGCATGTCGAGGTCGATGCCAGCATTCTCCTTGTCGAGGATGCGCAGCACCACCCGCTCGCCGGCGCGGCTGGGGATGGTGGAGACGCGGACGTCGATCAATTTGCCGCCGAGGGTCAGCGAGATGCGCCCGTCCTGCGGCAGGCGCCGCTCGGCGATGTCCAGCCGCGCCATCACCTTGACGCGGCTGACCACGACCGGGGCGACGTGCGGCGGCATCCTGAGCGTCTCGCGCAGCACCCCGTCCATCCGCATGCGGACGACCAGCCCGGTCTCGTAGGGCTCGATATGGATGTCGGAGACGCCCTGGCGCGCAGCGTCGGCGATGATGCCGTTGATCAGCCGGATCGCCGGCGCGTCGTCGGAGGTATCGAGCAGGTCCTCCGCGCTCGGCAGATGGCCGAGCTCGTCGCCGAAGCCGAGCGAGCCGGCCGCATCCGCCGCCGCCTCGGTGCCCGAGGGATAGAGATCGGAGAGCAGACGGTCGAAGGCCTGGGCGTCGACCTGGTGCACCGCGAACGGCCGGGCGAGGAACCGCCGCAGCTCGATGAGGGCCTTGGGATCGGCGCCCTCGCGCATCGCGACGTCGAGCCGGCCTTCCTTCTCCTCGGTCGGCAGCAGGCCGTGCCGCCGGGCGAAGCCGTAGGGAATGCGGGCGGGCGCGGGCTCGACCGGCTCGGCGACGAGCGCCGCATCCGTCTCCTCTCCGCGCGCGATCCTCATCGCGGCGGCGCCGCGCTCGGCGGCAGCGGCACCGGCGTCACCACCTGGTCCTGCGGCTGCGGACCGGGGGCGGCGGCCGGCGGGGTCGTGCCGAGATAGTCGCGGACCAGCTCGTCGAGCGTCGGCTCGCGGTTCGGATTGACGATCAATTGGTGGCCGCGGACGTAATTGTAGCGGCGCGCGCTCATCTCCTGCGCATCCTCTTCGGTGCGCAGGATGGTCGGCCGGATGAACACCATCAGGTTCGTGCGCGCCCGGGCGCGGCCGCGCGAGCGGAAGAGATTGCCCAGGATCGGAATGTCGCCGAGGAACGGGACCCGCTCGAGCGTGCGCCGGTCGTTGTCGTCGAGCAGGCCGCCGACGCCGACGATGTCGCCCTCGTCGATCGTGATCGTATTCTCGATCTCGCGCTTGTTGAGGATCAGGTCCTGCGAGCCCGATGCCACCGGCCCGGCGATCGAGCTGACCTCGACGCGCAGGTCGAGCTTGATCGTGCCGCCGGCATTGATCTGCGGCCGCACCTGCAGGGTGATGCCGACATTCTGCCGCTGCACGGTGCGGAAGGTGTTGTCGAAATTGGGCGAGAGCGCCTGGCCGGTCGTGATCGGGATCTCCTGGCCGACCAATATATGCCCTTCGACATTGTCGAGCGTCATGATCGATGGGGTGGAGAGGATGTTCGACTGATTGTCCGAGCGGACCGCGTTCAGGATCGCGCCGAAGATCGCGCTGCCCTGGCGGAAGGCGATTCCGGCGAGGCCGCCGTTGATCCCGGCGAGCTGGCTCGCGGCGGTGTTGATCAGGTCGGTCGCGGCGCCGGTGGTCGTCGTCGTGGTCGAGCCGGTGCCGGTGGTGATCGTCGTCGTCGAGCCGCCGAGCTCGCGCGCGGCGATGGCGCCGGCGATGGTGCCGATATTGGGGGCGATGTTGGAATAATTGGTGATCCCGAACGGGATGTTCGAGCCGCGCAGGCCGGAGAGGAAGAGCTGCACGCCGAGCTGCTGCGCGGCGGTGTCCGAAATCTCGACGATGATCGCCTCGACCAGCACCTGCGGCCGCCGCACGTCGAGCTGGCGGATCACCTCGCCCAGGGTGCGCTGGATATCGGGCGGGGCCGAGATCACGATCGCATTGGCGCCCTCGAAGCGGGTGACGACCGCGTTGCGCCCGCCGCCGGCGGCGCCGCCGGCGGCCGCGGCCGGCGCTGGCGCGTTGGTGGTGACCGGCGTCGGCGACAATGCGCCGTTCGTCGTCACGCCGGCGACATTGTTCAGGCTGCTGCCGCTGGTCGTGCCGCTGTTGCTGTTGAGGTTGCTGAGCCGGGAGCGCGGGGCCTGGGCGGGGCCGGTCGGCGCCTGGCCGATCACCTGCTGGAGCACGGGCAGCAATTGCTCGGCATCGGCATGCTCGAGGAAGACGACCCGGATCTCGCTGCCATGGGCGGCGCGGCGGTCGAGCTCCAGCGCGATTCCGGCGAGCGAGGCGACCGCATTGGCGTCGCCGCGGAGCGCGATCGCGTTGGAGCTGTCGATCGGCACCACCGAAACGCCCTCGGGCGCGAGCTGGGAGAGAGCCTGGGCGATCTCACGGGCGCCGCTATTGTCGAGGCCGACGATCCGGGTCGTTCCCGAATCCACATCGATCCGGGCGAGCACCAGGCGGACGCGGGCGATATTGTCGGCGAAGTCCGAGACCACGATCGAGCGGCGCGATGCGGTGATCGAACCGTCGCGGCTCACCATCGGCCGCAACGTCTCGACCGCCGCCGCCGGATCGATGTTGCGGACCCGGAAGATCTCGGTGACGAAGCCCCCGACCCGCGCGCGCTGCACGACCGGCGCGCTCGCGGCGGCGCCGGCGATCGGCTGGATGCGCAGCGCCCCGCCCGCCACCGGCACCGCGACGAAGCCGTTGGCGCGCAGGGTGGAGAGGAACAATTCGAAATATTCGGACTGCGACAGGGGCCGTTCGGTCACCACCGAGACCCGTCCCTGCACGCTCGGATCGATGATGAAGGTGCGGCCGGTGACCCGCGACGCATCCTGGATGAAGGCGCGGATGTCGGCGTCACGCAGGTTCAGCACGTTCTGCGCGGCGAGCGGCGAAAGTGGCGCGCAGACGAGGGCGAGGGGAGCGAGGGCGAGCAGGAAACGGTTCAACGGCTCATCCTCACATGCAGCGGCACGGCCATGCCGCCCCGATCGACCGTCACGTTGACCTCGCCGTTCTGGATGGCGGCGCGCGCCTGCTCGAGCGAGGAGATGCGCTGGCCGTTGATCGCGACGATGACGTCGCCGGGCGCGAAGCCGGCGGCGGCGAAGGCGCGGCCGCCATCGCTGCCGGGCGTGACGACGAGGCCGGTGACCCGGCCGTTGCTCGTCCGCGGCGTGAAATTGATCGGCCGGCCGGGCGCTGCCGCGATCGGCGGCGGCGGTGGCGGTGCGGTCGGCACGGTGACCACCTGCATCGGGGCTGCCGGGCCGGCCTGCTGCGGCACGGCGCCCTGGGGGACGACCACGGTCTGGGGCGCACCGACCGCCTCGGCCGGTCCGGACTGGTCGAGGAAGATCTGCTCGGTCGCGCCGCCGCGGCTGATCGTGACATTGTCGAAGCCGACCGCGGTCAGGATCACGCCCGGCATCACCTCCTCGCCGACCGCGAAGCTCATCTGGCGGCCGTCGGGCAAGGCGATGATCGCTGAGCCGCGGCCGCTCGCCCGGTCCTCGCGAACGCCGTAGAGCTTGAGGTTGAGCGAGGTGACCACGGTGGGGCCGGGCGCGCCGTCGAGACGGAAGAAAGGATCGAAGCGGGCGAGCAGAGCGGGATCCTGCGGCGTCACGGCGCTGGAGGTCGCCTTCCAGTCGCCGACCGGCCCGACCGGGGCGGCGAGCAGCCAGACCAGCCGCGCGCACTGCATCGCGATCAGGACGAGCAGGATCAGTTCCGCCCAGCTATAGGCGGTCAGGCGCGGGAGCCGGGCGCGCAGCCGCGCGGCGCGACGGTCACCATCCAGCCCCATGCTCGCTCGCCACTCCCTCCCCGACTCGTGGCCTTCCGGCCGGCACGACCCGCCCCCGCGGCCTCAATTGGCGCGGAGCCGCGATGCATCGACGGCTCATCGTCTTGAGCTGGTTGGCGAAAACGCCTCCCCTTCCCGAGAAGAGTCGTGCTGCGCGGGACGTTCACAGCTTTTCGGGGCGAGGGCAAGCCGATTCAGGAGGGCGGAAAAAGGGTCGGGCGACGCCCCTAGGGATAGGCGCCGCCCTCAAGCGTCCCTGATACAGACGCGTTTCTGGACAGGGGCTGAATGATTTGAGTCAACGGATTGAGTCAACGAAGCGGCAAGGGCGACGCGACGACGAGCCAGATCGGCCAGGCGGCCAGCGCCAGCAAGGTGCCGAGCGGCAGCCGGCTGGTCGCCTCGACCGTTTCGCCGCGCAGCCGCATCGCCGCCACCGCGACGAGGCCGAGCAGGCCGGCGCCGAGCAGGACGGCCGGCAGCTGCCAGATCCCGACCCACGCGCCGAGCGCGCCGAACAGGCGCGGATCGCCGCCGCCCATCCCTTCCCGGCCGCGC
>JAFAZM010000203.1 GCA_019239785.1 Sphingomonadaceae bacterium | reverse complement strand
GCAACGCCGGGAGGCGGCGGCGGTGCCGCCCCGTTCCCCATCGCCAGCTTCCACCCCTCCGGCAAATAATCCAGCGACATGTAGAAATAGAAGGCGCAGCGGCCGTCCTTGCCGCTCGTCGCTCCCTTCATGATCCCGAAGGCGGTGGTGCCGGCGAAGACGGGGCCCCCGCTGTCGCCGCCGCCGCAGCCCGGGCCGGAGACGGTCACCCAGGACGGCGCGCAGGGGCCGCCGCACAGGTCGCCGGGCGGCGCGAAGTCGGTCAGCTCGACGTCGCCGCACGTATAGCCGGAGCGTTCGCCGCGATGGCAGACGAAATCGCCGGCGCGGGTGCTCGCCCGGCTGCGGGTCGCGGCGGGGCTGCGGCCGGCGCTCTTCGCCGTGTCGGCGTAGAAGACCGGCTGGGCCGGGCCCTCGACTGCGTTGAGCTGCACGTCCTGGAAGCTCCAGCCCCACTGGCCGATGAACGGAAGCTCCGCCGTGCCCCCGGCCGGGTCGCGATAGGTGAGCGTGTCGGGACAATGGGCGGCGGTGACCAGCCCCGTGCGCTGGCCGTCGGTGACGACGAACCCGGCGGTGCAGACGGCGTGGCGGCCCGAGACCGCGTCGGTGCCTTCGACCCGGGCGCCGCCCTCCAACGCGGTGTTTGCGACGCGGTCGATCAGGCGAATCCGCACCGGAACGCCAGCGATGTCGCTCGCCCGCGCGACGGCGTCGGCAAGCTCCTCGTCGGAAGCCGCATCGGCCAGCATCAGCACCAACCCGCCGCCGCGCGGGTCGACCCCGATGCCGCGCGCCGAGGGGAAAGCGGCGCGCAGGCGGGCGCCGCGCCTCTCGATGGCGCGAACGAGCTTCTCGCGGGTCGCGGGAGCGCCGGTGCGGAAGAGGATCGGGACGCTGAGACCGCCCGCCTCGACCGCCGTGTCGGGCACCGCCTTGCTGCCCTTGAGCAGGACGACGATGCGGTATTCCGGTTCGTGCTCCAGCGCGATCCCGGCGAGGCGCTTGGCGTAGATTGCGCGGAGGCGTTCCGTGACAGCCACCGTCTCCTCCTGCGCCTTCAGCCGGCGCAGCGCTTCATCGCGCTCGACATTGTGGAGCGCCGCATAAGCGTCCGCATCCTGCGCCAGCGCCTCGTCGGCCGACTGGATCGCCTGCGCTGAAGCGGGGGAGGCGAGGGCGAGGAGGAGCAGGAGGAGGAAGCGCACGATGAGGCCGTAGCGCAGATCGGATTGCCCCGCGATTAAGCCGTCGACCGCTCCGCGCCCTCCGGTTTGAGGACCAGCGCCCCGTCGCCTTCCTCGACCCGCACAACCTGGCCGTCGGCGATGTCGCCGCGCAGGATCGCGTCGGCAAGAGGGTCCTGGAGATATTTCTGGACCGCGCGCTTGAGCGGCCGGGCGCCGTAGACCGGATCGTAGCCGACCCGGCCGAGCCAGGCCCGCGCGCCGTCCGTCAGGTCGAGCCGGATCTTGCGGTCGGCGAGCAATTTCCCGAGCCGCTCCACCTGGATGTCGACGATCGGCCCCATATGCTCGGCGGCCAGGCGGTGGAACAGGATGATCTCGTCCAGCCGGTTGAGAAATTCCGGGCGGAAATGGGCGCGGACCACTTCCATCACCTGCGGCTCGACCTTCTCGACGTCCTCGTCGTCGGTGAGGGACGAGAGGAACTGGCTGCCGAGGTTCGAGGTCAGGATGATGATCGTGTTGGTGAAGTCGACGGTGCGGCCCTGGCCGTCGGTCAGACGGCCATCGTCCAGCACCTGGAGGAGGACGTTGAACACGTCGCCGTGCGCCTTCTCCACCTCGTCGAACAGCACGACCTGATAGGGCCGCCGCCGCACCGCCTCGGTCAGCACACCGCCTTCCTCATAGCCGACATAGCCGGGAGGGGCGCCGATCAGCCGGGCGACCGCGTGCTTTTCCATGTACTCGCTCATGTCGATGCGAACCATGGCCTGCTCGTCGTCAAACAGGAACTCGGCCAGTGCCTTGGCGGTCTCGGTCTTGCCCACGCCCGTGGGGCCAAGGAACAGGAACGAACCCATTGGGCGGTGCCGCTCCTGAAGGCCAATGCGCGAGCGGCGCACGGCGTTCGCCACCGCGCCGATCGCCTGCGTTTGGCCGATCACCCGCTTGCCGAG
>JAFAZM010000136.1 GCA_019239785.1 Sphingomonadaceae bacterium | reverse complement strand
CTCGCCCGGCTGTGCCTGTCGCTGATGGGGACGATGCTGCTCGGCGGCCTTTGGCACGGCGCGAGCTGGAACTTCGTGATCTGGGGCGCCTTGCACGGCTCCGTGCTGGTCGCCGAGCGGCTCTGGCGCGAGGTCCGGCCCAAGGCCTGGAAGCCGCTGCCCGCCTGGCTCGGCATGTTCGTCACCTTCCACGTCGTGCTCTTGGGCTGGATCTTCTTCCGCGCCGCGAGCTTCGGCGACGCGCTCGCCTTCCTGGGCGGCATTGCGGGGGGCGCCGGCGACGGCGCGCTGCTGCTGACGCCCTTGCTGCTGGCCCTGATCCTGCTCGGGATGAGCCTGCACTTCATGCCGCGCTTCACCATCCAGCAGGCGGCGATGCGGGTGCGGGCGCTGCCGGCCGCGGCGGTCGGGATCGGCGCGGGCCTGTTGATCCTCGTCGTCGACGCGATGCGCCCCGAAGGCGTCGCGCCCTTCATCTATTACCAATTCTAGGCGGAGTCGGTGTCATGCTGAGGGAAGCGGTCGCAGCCAGGGTGTCGGAAGAGGAGGCGCCCTACGATCCCGCGCCGCCAACGCCGCCGCCGCCGGCGCCGGAAGTGAAGCTCGGCGAGACCTTGTCGCCGGTCGACCTGCCCGAACCGCCGGTGCCGCTGCCGCACGGCCTCAGATGGACGACGATGGCGATCGCCTGGGCGACCCTGACCCTGTTCCTGCTCAACGCCCATGCGCTGCGCGACTGGGCCTACCGCCTGCCGCCCAGCGAGACTTCGGCCAAGGTCGTGGTGCTGGCCGAAGCCTGGTTTGATACGGTCGACCGCGTGGGATTGAACCGACCGGTCGAGACGATGCACGGCTGGTGGCAGGGGATGCGGGAGCAGCGCTTCGGCGGTGGGCAAGGGAATGGGCAGCAGGGCGATGATGCCCGCGAGCAGAGCTCAAACCCAACCCGCTCATCCTGAGTAGCCGTTGAGCTTGTCGAAACGGCGTATCGAAGGACACATTGCAAACGAGCGGTCCTTCGATACGGGCCTTCGCCAAGCTCAGTCCCTACTCAGGATGAGCGGAAATAGTCCGTTTCAATACGTGCTGCTCGGGAAGTCGTATCAGGGCCGACGCGGCGGGTTCCGCGACGCCCAGAGCGCGTCGAGCCGCGCCTGCAGCGTGCGCGGCGGCACCGTCCCGACCCGCGAGATCCCGCGCAGCCGCAAATGGTGCCCGCCAAACAGGCCGCCGCCTTCGACCCGATAGCCGACATCGTAGATCGCGCTGTCGCGATACATCCGGCCGCCGCTGAAGAAGGTGGTGGTGATCGCGATCGGGATGCGCTCGTCGCCGCGGCTGTCCTCGTCGCGGCCCGCGTCATGCCGGGCGCGCAGCAGCGCCTGCTCGAACCAGTCCGCCTCGATCCGGGGCTCGATCAAGGTGTCGACCGCGGCGACGCCGAGCGGCCCGGGGAAGGCGATATTCTGGTTCTGGATGGTCTGGCCGGCCGTGGCGGCGGCGAGGGCGAGCCTGCGGCCGTCGCGGTCGGGCGTCGCGCGCAGCAGCAAAGCCTGCGCCTCGGCCTGGGCCTCGGCCCGTGCCGCCGCCTTGTCCGCCTCGTCCGAGCTCCGCTGCCGATAGGCGTTCCACAAGGTCAGCCCAGAGATCAGAACCGCGATCACGCCAAGCACCTCGGCGAGCGTGATCCAGCGCCGCCGCACCGCCGCCGCTTCGGTCTCCTCGCTTGTGGGGATCGGCGGGAGGTCGCTATCCGGCATCTCGTTCCTGCTCCTTCGCCTCGTCCTCGCGCAGCGCCCGGCAATATTCCTCCAGCGCCAGCGGATAGAGCAGATGCTCCTGCTCGAGCACCCGCGCGGCGAGGCTGTCGGGATCGTCGCGCGGCAGGATCTTCACCCGGGCCTGGGCGACGACCGGCCCGGAATCGAGATCGGCGGTGACGACATGGACCGAGCAGCCGGCATATTCGTCGCCGGCAAGGATGGCGCGCTGATGGGTGTCGAGGCCCTTGTGCGAAGGCAGCAGGCTCGGATGGATGTTGAGGATCCGCCCCTCCCATTTCTCGACGAAGCCCGGCGAGAGCAGCCGCATGTAGCCGGCGAGCGCCACGATCTCGACCTTGTGCTCGAGCAGCACGGCGTCGAGCAAGGAGTCGAATTCCTCGCGCTTGATGCCGCGATGGCTGCGCGCCCAGGCCTTGATCCCGAACCGCCGCGCCAGCACCAGACCCCGCGCCTCCGGCACGTTCGAGGCGACCAGCACGATCTCATAGGCCCGGTCGGGATCGCGGCGCTTATATTCGGAGAGCGCGAGCATGTTCGAGCCGCGCCCGGAGAGCAGAATTGCGACCCGGACCTTCTCAGCCATTATGGGTCGCCGACCAATCCGCCCGCGCGCTCCAGGTCCCGGCCGAGCCGCGCACGGTGCAGCCTTTCGCGCCGGCCTCGACATGGCCGATCGCGGAGACGCTCTCGCCGACGCTTTCGAGCAATTGCCGGACGTCGCCGGCATCGTCCTGCGC
Source organism: Sphingomonadaceae bacterium (assembly GCA_019239785.1). Classification (GTDB taxonomy): domain Bacteria; phylum Pseudomonadota; class Alphaproteobacteria; order Sphingomonadales; family Sphingomonadaceae; genus Allosphingosinicella. The sequence goes on along the minus strand of JAFAZM010000136.1, from coordinate 8,452 downwards.
GACGATCAGCACCATGCCGATCCCGCAATTGAAGGTGCGCGCGAACTCCTCGGGCTCGATATTGCCCTGCGCCTGGAGGAAGGCCATCAGCCGCGGTTGCGGCCAGGCATCGGCCTCGACCACCGCGTGCAGGCCCTCGGGCAATACCCGCGGGATATTCTCGAGCAGGCCGCCGCCGGTGATATGGGCGAGCGCCGCGATCCGTCCGGCGCGGACGACCGGCAGCAGCGAGCGGACGTAGATCCGGGTCGGCGCGAGCAGCGCCTCGATCAGCAGCCGGTCGGGATCGAACAAAGCCGGCCGGTCGAGCTTCCAGCCGCGGTCGGCGGCGAGCCGCCGGACCAGGGAGAAACCGTTGGAATGGACGCCCGAGGAAGCGAGGCCGAGCAGGATGTCGCCCTGCCTCACCCGGTCCCCGGTCAGCGCCTCCCAGCGCTCGACCGCGCCGACGCAGAAGCCGGCGAGATCGTAGTCGCCCTCCGCATACATGCCCGGCATCTCTGCGGTCTCGCCGCCGATCAGCGCGCAGCCGGCCTCGCTGCAGCCCTCGGCGATCGAGGCGATCACCTTCTCGGCGATCCCGGCGTCCAGCTTCCCGCAGGCGAAATAATCGAGGAAGAAGAGCGGCTCGGCGCCCTGGACGATGAGGTCGTTGGCGCACATCGCGACGAGGTCGATGCCAACCCCGTCGTGGCGCCCGCTCTCGATCGCAAGCTTCAGCTTGGTGCCGACGCCGTCGTTTGCCGCGACCAGCAAAGGGTCGCGATAGCCGGCCGCCTTGAGATCGAAGAAGCCGCCGAAGCCGCCGAGGGCCGCGTCCGCGCCGGGCCGCGCCGTAGCTTTGGCGAGCGGCGCGATCGCCTTCACCAGGGCATTGCCGGCGGCGATGTCGACGCCGGCCTTGGCATAGGTATAGGATTCCCCGTCGCTCATCAGCGCGGCCTACCCAGAACGCGCTTGGATTTCCACGGCCAACTCGCCAAAAGACCCGCGTGAAGCTCGTTCGCCGCCCGCTTGCCCTTGTGATTCCGGCCGTCGCCGCCCTGCTGATCGTCGGCGCGGGCGTGCTCTACGCCCAGCTCGAAGGCGCGGAGCGCGGCATCCCGCCGGTCGACAGCGCGAGTAATTTCGAGATCATGGGCGTCGACGTCGATGTCGCCGCCGACAGCGGGGAGCATGCCCGGATCGAAGGCTGGCGCCGCGCGCAGGCGATCGGCTGGCGGATGCTGTGGGCGCGGACCCACAACCGGCCGCCGTCCGAGGCGCCGAACCTGTCGGAGTCGGTGCTGAACTCGATCGTCTCGGGCATCGTCATCGACAATGAGCAGATCGGCCCGAACCGCTATATCGCCCGATTGGGCGTGCTCTTCGACCGCGCCCGCACCGGCCAGATGCTCGGCGTCTCCGGCGACGTCCAGCGCTCGGCGCTGATGCTGGTGATCCCGGTGATGACCACGGGCTCCTCGGCCTACAGCTTCGAGTTCCGCAACGACTGGCAGCGCGCCTGGGCGCAATACCGCACCGCCGGCAGCGCGATCGATTACGTCCGCCCGATCGGCTCCGGCATCGATCCGCTCGTGCTCAATTACGCCCAGACCCAGCGGCGCGGGCGCGGCTGGTGGCGGATGCTGCTCGATCAATATGGCGCCGCCGACATCGTCGTGCCCGAGCTCGACCTGCGCCGGCTCTATCCGGGCGGCCCGGCGGTCGGCATCTTCACCGCGCGCTACGGCCCCGACAATATCTTCATCGGCCGCTTCCAGCTCGCCGCACGCAACAGCGCCGAAATCCCGGCGATGCTGAACGAAGGGATCAGGCGGCTCGACCTGCTCTACACCCAGGCCTTCCAGCAGGGCCTGATCCGGCCCGATCCGACCCTGGTGATCATCCAGCCGCCGCTGCCGCAGCTGCCGCCGGAGGAGCAGCCCGAAGCGGCCGCGGCTCCCGAGGAGATGGGCGCGCAGGTTCCCGCGATCGCGACGACCACCTTCAACATCCAGGTTTCGACCCCGGACGCTGGCGCGGTCCAGCAGGCCGAGGTCTCGGTCAGCCGCGCGACCGGCGTCACCTCCGCGATCACCACCAGCCTGGCGCTCGGCGGCACCTCGTTGATGCGGGTCACCTTCACCGGCGATGCCGCAGCCATCCAGGCCGCGCTCCAGGCGCAGGGCTGGCAGGTGCAGGTGGTGAACGGAACCACGTTGAGGATCTCGCGCTGAAAGGGGGAGGGGCCCTCGACGTGAACCAGATCGCGCTTCCGTTCGCCTGGCCCGTGCCCGACAAGGAGGAGGATTTCCTCCTCTCCGACGCCAATCGCGCCGTCTTCGAGCATCTCACCCGCTGGTCGCTCTGGCCGGTGATGGCGACCCTGATCACCGGCCCGCGCAAGTCGGGGCGCTCCCTGCTCGGCCGCATCTTCGTGCGCAAGACCGGCGGCCGCCTGTTCGACGATGCCGAGGACCATGACGAGGAGGCCCTGTTCCACGCCTGGAACGACGCCCAGGCCCGGCGCAAGCCGCTGCTGATCATCGCCGACGCGCCGCCGCCCGCATGGCAGGTGAAGCTGCCGGACCTGCGCTCGCGGCTCGCGGCGACGCCCCAGGTCGAGATCGGCGCCCCCGACGATGCGCTGATCGGCCAGCTGATCGTGAAATTGCTCGGCGACCGCGGCATCGCCGCCCCGCCCGAGCTCGGCGCCTATCTGGTCCCGCGGATCGAACGGTCTTATATTTCCGTCATCATGGTCGTTGATATCCTCGACCGGGTGATGCTGTCGCATCATCGCCGGATGACCGTGCCGCTGGCCAAGCGCGCCCTCGACGAGGCCGGGCTGATCGAGCGGGCGAGGAAGAGTGGATGAACGCGCACGCCGCCAAGGCCGCTAACGATGCCGACGCCGCCGGCCCTGCCGACGCGCGCCCGTCGCTCTACTTCAACCGCGAGCTGAGCTGGCTCGCCTTCAACCGCCGCGTGCTCGAGGAGGCGACGAACGAGGCGCATCCTCTGCTCGAGCGGCTGCGCTTCCTCTCCATCTCGGGCAACAATCTCGACGAATTCTTCATGGTCCGGGTCGCCGGCCTGAAGGGCCAGCAGCTGGCCGGCATCGAGGAGGCGTCGGACGACGGCCTCAATCCGAGCCAGCAGCTCGCCGCGATCGCCGCCGAGGCGGACGCGCTCACCGCGAGCCAGCAGCAGGTCTGGGCGGCCCTGCGCGAGAAATTGCGCGAGGCGGGCGTCGCCGTCCTTTCCAATGACGAGATCAGCGACGCCGAGGACGAATGGCTGGAGCGCCAGTTCGACGACCATATCTCGCGCGTGCTGACCCCGCAGGCGATCGACCCGGCCCATCCCTTCCCGTTCATCCCGAACAAGAGCTTCTCGCTCATCTTCGACCTCAAGCGGCCCTCGGACGACGAGCCGATTCGCGAATTGCTGATGATCCCGCCGACCTTGCCGCGCTTCCTGCGCCTGCCCGGCGAGGCGGCGCGCTACGTGCCGATCGAGACCCTGATCCGGCGCCAGATCGCCAAGCTCTTCCCCGGCTACACCCTGCTCGGCGGCGGCGCCTTTCGGGTGATCCGCGACAGCGACATCGAGATCGAGGAAGAGGCCGAGGATCTGGTCCGCTATTACCGCACCGCGCTGAAGCGCCGGCGGCGCGGCCGGGTGATCCGGCTGAAGCTGGAAGCGGACATTCCGGACGACCTCGAGGCCCTGGTGCGCGAGGGGCTGAACGCAAGCGACGCTTTGGTGTTCGAATCGACCGGCTTCCTCGGCATCGCCGACCTCTCTTTGCTGGTCGACGAGGACCGGCCGGACCTCAAGTTCACCCCCTTCAGCCCGCGCTTCCCCGAGCGGATCCGCGAATATGACGGCGACTGCTTCGCCGCGATCCGCGCCAAGGACATCGTCGTCCACCATCCTTATGAGAGCTTCGACGTCGTCCTGGCCTTCCTGCAGCAGGCGGCGGCCGATCCCGACGTGCTCGCGATCAAGCAGACCCTCTACCGCGCCGGCAAGCAATCCGCGGTGATCAACGCCCTGATCGCCGCCGCCGAGGCGGGCAAGTCGGTGACCGCGGTGGTCGAGCTCAAGGCCCGCTTCGACGAGGAGCAGAATTTGATGTGGGCGAGCGCGCTGGAGCGCGCCGGCGTCCAGGTCGTCTACGGCTTCATCGAATGGAAGACGCACGCCAAGATGTCGATGGTCGTGCGCCGCGAGGAGGGCGCCTACCGCACCTATTGCCACCTCGGCACCGGCAATTACCACCCGGTCACCGCGCGCATCTATACCGATCTCAGCTTCTTCACCGCCGATCCCAGGGTGAGCTCCGACGTCGCCGACATCTTCAACTATATCACCGGCTATATCGAGCCGCGCGGGCTGGAGCTGATCTCGATGTCGCCGCTCAACATGCGCGAGCAGCTCGCCGCACTGATCGACCGCGAGATCGAGAATGCCCGCGCCGGCCGCGAGGCGGGCATCTGGGCGAAGATGAACTCGCTGGTCGACGCCCAGATCATCGACAAGCTCTACGAGGCGAGCCAGGCCGGCGTCGACGTCGACCTGGTCATCCGCGGCATCTGCTGCCTGAGGCCCGGCGTGCCCGGCCTTTCCGAGAATATCAGCGTCAAGTCGATCGTCGGCCGCTTCCTCGAGCACAGCCGGATCTGGTGCTTCGGCAATGGCGACGCCTTGCCGAACCGCGAGGCGAAGGTGCTGATCTCCTCGGCCGACTGGATGCCCCGCAATTTCGACAGGCGCGTCGAATATGCGCTGCCGATCGGGAACGACACCGTCCACGCTCAGATCCTCGACCAGGTGATGGTCGCCAACATTATCGACAACGAGCAGAGCTGGCGGCTCAACGCCGACGGCAGCTATACGCGCCTGACCCCGGGGCCGGACGAGAAGCCGTTCAACCTGCACCAATATTTCATGACCAACCCGTCGCTCTCCGGCCGCGGCGCCGCCCTTGGCTCGAGCGGCGCGACGCCGACCAAGCTCACCATCCCGCGCCACCTGCTGTAGAACGCGAAGTGATCCGACCTCCTAGTCGCGGCACCAAATCCTCCCCTGAAAGGGGAGGGGGACCGCCGCCGAAGGCGGTGGTGGTGGGGTGTCGGCGCAAGAGAATGTCCTCGGACGCTGATACCCCTCCACCAGCTGCGCTGGTCCCCCTCCCCTTGCAGGGGAGGAGCTATGGGCGGAGCGCCGCTGGCATCCCGGAATACCCCGCCTGATGTTCGCCGAGAAACCGGTCGCGATCATCGACATCGGGTCCAACTCGGTCCGCCTCGTCGTCTATTCGGGGGCGAAGCGGATCCCGTCGGTCATCTTCAACGAGAAGGTGCTGGCCGGGCTCGGCCGCGAGGTGGGCGCGATCGGCGAGGCGGCGCAGGAACGGGCGCTCGCCGCGCTCGACCGCTTCCGTCTGCTGGTGAAGCAATTGGGCGTCGTGCGCACCCGCGTCGTCGCCACCGCGGCGGTGCGCGAGGCCTCGAACGGCGCCGCCTTCCTCGCCCGCGTCCGCAGGCTCGGCTTCGCGCCGCGCACCCTCTCGGGCGAGGAGGAAGGGCAATATGCGGGGGAGGGGGTGCTCTCCGCGATCCCGGATGCGGACGGGATCGTCGGCGACCTCGGCGGCGGCAGCCTGGAGCTGGTCGAGGTCTCGGGCGGCCGCGTCGGCCGCAGCGCCTCCTTGCCGCTCGGGGTGCTCCGCCTCGACGCGCTTGCCGCCAAGGGCGAGGGTTCCTTCGCGAAGAAGGTCGCCAGGGCGGTGGCAGGCGCCGGCTTCGCTGGCGCGGCGGCGGGGCGGCCCTTCTACATGGTCGGCGGCTCCTGGCGCGCGCTGGCCCGGCTGGAGATGGCGCTGACCGACCATCCGCTGCCGATCACCCACCAGCACGACATGCCGATCGACCGGCCGGCCGACCTCAAGGCGGCGCTCGCGAAGCTCGACAAAGGTGCGATCCGCGACATCCAGGCGATCTCGGTCTCCCGCTTTCCGACCCTGCCCAATGCCAACCTCCTGCTCGAGGCCCTGGTCGGCGCGCTCGCGCCGGGCGCGCTGATCGTCTCCAGCTTCGGCATCCGCGAAGGCCTGCTCTACGACGAGCTGCCGCCCGATCAGCGCGCGCTCGATCCGCTGATCGAGGCGGCGCGCGAGGCGGGGGCGGGGCTCGGCCGCTTCGAGCAGCATGGCGACATGCTCGACGCCTGGATCGCGCCCGCCTTCGACGACGGCCCGAAGATGGCGCGCCTCCGCCTCGCCGCCTGCCTGCTCTCCGACATCGCCTGGGCCGCCCATCCGGATTTCCGGGCCGAGCGCGGCATCGACATGGCGCTGCACGGCAATTGGGTTGCGATCGACGCGCCCGGCCGGGTGATGCTCGCCCAGGCCCTGTTCTGCAATTTCGGCGGCGGCCGCGAGCTGCCCTACCCGAAGATCGCGGCGCTTTGCAGCGCTGACAAGCTGAAGCGGGCGGCGAATTGGGGCTTCGCGATGCGGCTCGGGCAGCGGCTCAGCGGGGGCGTGGCGGAATGCCTGAGGAAGAGTCGGCTGAGCCGCGACGGCGAGACGTTGAGGCTGGAGATCGGCAAGCGCGACGCCGCTTTGCTCGGCGAGACGGTGGAGCGGCGGCTCAAGATCCTCGCCGGCGAATTGGGGCTGCGGCCGGAAATGGCGGCGTCCTGATTTAGCGTATTTTGCGTAAATACGCGCTATAATACGCGGGCGCTGCCCTCCAGCGTTTCTGCCCATCTGCCGCGGGCGCAGGGTCAATCATCGATTTCGCATGTTTAGGTTTTGTTCTCATTACCGTCAAGGGGCTCCAAGGGCAGTTTTGGCCAGTTGCTGACCGTCCGTTCTAAAATTCGAAGGCTAAGCTTCTCCCCTTCGTCTAGCCGAACTAGGACCGACCGACCCGGCCAGCGCCGATCACCGCGATATCTGAGCCGATCAGCCCTTCGTCGTTACCCTGGAGGAATGGTCGTCAAGCGCCACCGCAGGTGAGAGGTTAAGCGCAAGTGCCCGCGCTGCCCGTTGATCGAGGCCGAAATGCTTTATCAGTTCCTCGAATCTCTTAGGCTCCGGCTGGCCGAGCGCGAGCCGATAGGTGACGAGATCGTCGCGAAGCTCGGCAAGGCGCTTGGTGCCAAGGCTGAACGGCAAGGCAAATGTAACGCTCGACGGGAGGTGACCGGGTGGAGCCCACCACCTCGCGAGCCCGAGGCCCTCGCCCGGTGCTGCACGCGCCGCGGCAAGGATCGCTGCGAACGGGCTCTGCCATTCAGCGAAGGCAACGCGGTCGTGGGCTTTGGCGAGCGCGCGGCGGACGCAGATGCTCGCGTAGCGGGCTATGCGGCCCTCGCGCTGCTCAAAGTCAACCGGATCGCGCGGCAGGTCCCAATGAATGACGCGGTCGCACCAGACGTGGAAGTCCAAGCCCTCTTGGCCGACCGAAGTGGTGACAATGACATGCGGCCAGAAGGGCGAGTTGAACGCACGTCGTACGGAATCCGACCGCAATTTTTCTTCGCGCTTGCCCGAGCGCCGATCGGCACCGACGAAGGGAATTGCAGCGTGAACACGCGCGTGCCCGTTACGCCGGGTCGTGCGGCGCGGAACCCGACCGGGGCGGCCGAGCAGCGAGGATTCCAGAGTCTCGATCGGGCTCTGGTCCCCGATAATCGCCATCACCGCCAGATGCTCGTCGAGCGAGGCCTCGAGCCCGCCGTCCACGACCGCTTGTCGCAAAGCGGCCGGATAGCCGCTTCTTGGCTTGCCGACCCTCCCGCCAAGGACAGCGGACGCGAAATATCGCTGGCCGAGGTAGACGCGAAGTTTGCTCCAGCTGAATCTGAACGATCGGATCAGCCCGTCGGGATCGAGGAGCAAATCGGGATCGTGTCGCTTCAACAGCCGAGCAACCACCGGACCCGGCATCCCGACCAGCCAACGGGTGAGCTCCGACAATTCGCGTTCGCTGATTGTCTCGATTGTGTCCGCCTGGTTCCAAGCTTCGGTGGGTTTGCGGCCCAGCGTCTTGCGGATCACGGCATCCGCCATCGCTTGACCTCCGAGCTTGCGCTCGAGTGCGAAGGCGAGCTGCCAAGTCTTGCGGCCAGGGACATTCCGCCTCGCCACACGAACCCCGGCATCTTTCAATTCCCCTCGAAGAACCGCCTTCATCGTTTTTTGGAGATCGACACGGTCGGCATGCTTGGCTGCGCCTGGATCGACCAGCCCAGACAGTCGCGGCCACGGCATGAACATGGCCACGAGCGGCCAGGGATGCTTAAGGTCGGGCCTCAAATAGGCTTGGCTCTTGAAGGCGGAACCGCGCTTCTGGTGCCGGGCTGCGGTGCGGTCGACTTCGGCACTGAGCCAGGCGCTGACCGAAGGCGGCGTGCCCTTGTAGCGGCTGAAGATCATTGCTTTTCCCGTCGC
>JAFAZM010000128.1 GCA_019239785.1 Sphingomonadaceae bacterium | reverse complement strand
CCGAGGGCGCGGCGGCGGACACCGCCTACGACATGAACTGGCTCGGCTACGAATTGCTCAAGGTCGACAATTACGCGGTCGCGCGCGCCGTGTTCGAACGGGTGATCGCCGAGCATCCGCAATCGGCGGAAGCCTGGGACAGCCTTGGCGATGCGTATCTGCAGCAGGGCGATCGGGCGCAGGCGCTCGCGGCCTTCGAGCATGCGCTCACGCTCGATCCGAACCGCCCGGAGACGATTCGCAAGCGAGACGGCTTGAGGCAACCTTAGCTCAGGTCTTCGCCACACTCCGTTCGCCCTGAGCCTGTCGAAGGGCCTTCTTTTCCTTTACGGCAGAGAAGAAGAATAGGGCTTCGACATTGATGGGGCGCTGTCGGCGCTGTCCGGGGGACAGCGCAGCCCCGTCAACAGCCCGAACGGTGGGGGTGTCGGGAGAAGAGATATGCCGATCGACGAAGGTCTCTACGCCTGGCTCGAGGAAGCGCTGGAGCCGATGGGCCGGCTGTCGCTGCGCAAGATGATGGGCGGCGGGACGCTCTATCTCGACGGCACCATCTTCGCGATCATGGTCGATGGCGAGCTCTGGCTGAAGTCCGACGCCGAGGCGGACGCCTTCTGGGACCAGGTCAGCCCGGAGCGCTTCACCGTCGCTTTCAAGGACGGGAGCATCGACCAGATGAACTATCGCCGCGCGCCGAGCGACGTCTATGACGATGCCGACGAGCTCCAGCGCCTGGTCAGCGTCGCGCTCGAGGCCGGGCGTCGCCGCGTCGTGAAGAAGCCGAAGCGTCCGAAGCCTCAGCGCACCAATTAGTCGTCCGAAGCTGGGACGTCTGCCTTTGCCTTCGCGCTCAGCAATGGTCGGTGTTGCTGCGCGCCGGGGCGGCCGCCTCAATCAGCGCGTAGGATACCACACGCATATACGGGTCCGCGCCTCGCCGGCCTCCCGCGCCTTCGGCGACGATCCGGATCACGCGGGCCGGTATGCCGCGCCTGACCAGCGCCGCCTTCACCGCTTCGCCTCGGCGGCGGGCGAGACGCAGGTTCGCGTCGGCCGGCCCGATGCCGTCTGTCGCCGCGGTCAACTCCACCACGACCCCCGGTCGAGCCCGGAACTGCCGAAGGATATCGGCGATCACCCAATGGTCGCGCGGATTCAGCCGGGCGCTGCCCGTCGCGAAGTTGAATTCGCCCGGCATGCAGCCGAGGCCCGGCGTTGCCGACAGGAGAAGGACCGGCGCCAGGCTGCGGGACAGCAGCCTGCCCATCGGGCTGCTACCGCCGCGCTCTTGCGCCACGGCGCGACGCTGGAGGTGCCGAGTGACCGTGCGGCCGCAAATGCCGGGCGATCTCGGGCGTCTCCTCGATCGAATTGACGAAGCGCGGCGTCGCGATCCGGTGCGAGGCCTGCTCATAGGCGTAGCCGAGCGCAAGGATGCGGGCGTCGTCCCAGCGCGCGCCGATGAAGGAGAGGCCGACCGGCAGGCCGCGCACCGTCCCCATCGGCACGGTGAGGTGCGGATAGCCGGCGATCGCGGCGAGGTTGCCGGCGCCGCCGCCGGAGATCTGGTCGCCGTTCACCGCGTCGATCGGCCATGCCGGCGGCATGGTCGGGCCGACCAAAGCGACGACATTGTTGTCGTGGAGCAATTTGTCGATGCCCTCGCGGCCGGCAAGGCGCAGGCTGGTCTCGCGGGCATGGCGATAGGCGTCGTCATAACCGTGCGTCGCCTCCGCCTGCTCGAACAATTCCTGGCCGAACAAGGCCAATTCCTCGTCGGCATGGGCGCGGTTGAAGGCGATCAGGTCGGCAAGCGTGCGGCTGCGGACGCTCTGCGGCAGCGTCGCCAGATAGGCGTTCATGTCCTGCTTCAATTCGGCGATCAGGACTGCGTGCTCGTTCCGCCCCATCTCCTGGCGGCCCTGCAGCTCATTGATGTCGACCAGCGTGGCGCCCTGCGCGCGCAGCACCGAGAGCGCCGCCCCCAGCGCCTCGTTGGTGCCGAAGCCGGAGGCGAAGCGCATCACGCCGATCCTGACGCCGCGCAATGCGTCGGGGCGCAGGCCCGCGGCATAATCGGCGCGGTGCGCGTCGGCGTCGGCGGTGGCCGGGTCGGCGGCGTCCGTGCCGGTGATCGCATTAAGCACGAGCGCCGCGTCGCGCACCGTGCGGGTCATCGGCCCCGGCGTGTCCTGGCTGTGGCTGATCGGCACGACATGGGTGCGGCTGACCAGGCCGACCGTGGGCTTGAAGCCGACGATGCCGTTGATCGCGGCCGGGCAGGTGATCGAGCCGTCGGTCTCGGTGCCGATCGCCGCCGGCACCATGCCGGCCGCGACCGCCGAGCCGCTGCCGGAGGAGGAGCCGCACGGGTTGCGGTTCAGCGCATGCGGGTTGCGGGTCTGGCCGCCGACCGCGCTCCAGCCGGAGATCGAATTGTTCGAGCGGATGTTCGCCCATTCGGAAAGGTTGGTCTTCCCGACGATCACCGCGCCCGCCGCCCTGAGCCGCGCCACCAGCGGCGCGTCGCGATGGGTGACATTGTCGGCTAGGGCGAGGCTGCCTGCGGTGGTCGGCAGCGGCCCGTCGGTCTCGATATTGTCCTTGATCAGGATCGGCATGCCGAACAGGGGGCCGCGGGCGCGGCGGATGCGGTCGAGCGCGCGGGCCTGGTCGAGCGCGGTCGGATCGACCGCGATCACCGCGTTGATGCGCGGGTTGAGCGTCGCGATCCGCTGCAGCGCCTCGCGGGTCTGCTTCTCGGCGGTCGGCTGGGCGGATGCGGCCATGGCGGCGGCTCCTGCAACGAGTGCGGTGACGAGCGCGATACGCTTCATGGGCGTCCCCCTTCCCACTTTTGTTAGAGCGGTGCGAGCAGGGCGTCGAGATTCGACGGCCCGGTGCCGACCCGCTCCAGCGCCGGATAGCGCAGCCCGTCATGATAATCGAGGCTGAGCTCCCGGAAGCGGTCGCCACGCTTCACGAGCAGCCGGATCGGATCGTGGCCGCCGCGCGCCTCCCTGATCGCCTGGCGCAGCAGGTCGTTCGAATAAGGCCGGCCGTTGACAGCGACGATCATGGCGCCGGCGGTTCCGCCGGCCTGGAACATCGGCCCGTCCCAGGCGACGCCGGAAATCCGCCCACCCTCGCCGATCGTCGCGCCGATCGAGAAGGTGAGGTCGAAGACCTTCCGGTCGTGCTCGCGCGAGGTCCAATAGGGCGTCGGCGTGTCGCGATAGACGAGCCGGTAGCCGGAGGCCTGGATCCAGGCGAGCGGCGCCGGCCCGACATTGTAGACCCGGTCGTGCAGCCAGCTCGCCCAGTCGAACGGCTGGATCCCGTTCAGCGTCCGCACGACGTCCTCGAACGTATAGGTGGCGACGCCCTGGTCGCCCGGATTGATCCCGAAGAAGGCGCGGGCGAAATTGTTCATCGACTTGCGGCCGCCGGAGAGCTGGCGGAGCTTCGCGTCCGCCTCCAGCCAGATCAGCATGCCTTCGGAATAATAATCCTCGCTGCGCATCCAGCTCGTCCAGGGATGCGGCCGCCGGCCCTGCACGATCGGATCGTTGGTGGTGTCGATCAAAGGCCGCCACGCACGGCCGGGCATGGTGTCGTAGATCGCCGCGGTGCGGGCGAACTCGGCGAGCACGTCGTCGGCCGGCATCAGGCCGGAGCGGGCGGCGAGGACGAAGCCCCAGAACTGGTCCTGCCCCTCATAGACCCAGAGCAGGCTGTCGCGCATCGGCACGTTGTAGGTCGGCGTCCAGAGGTCGGCGCCGCGGCGATACTTGCCGTCCCAGCTATGGTTGGATTCGTGGGCGAGCAGGTCGCGCCCCGCCGAGCCCATGTTCCAGCCGGTGAAATAGTCGCGGTCCTCGCTGTTCTCCGAGGAGCGCAGATGCTCGAGCCCGATCCCGCCCAGCTCGTCGGTGAGCGCGAGCAGGAATTCGTAATGGCTGAAATGCTGGGTGCCGTAGAGCCTGAGCTCCTGCTCGGCGAGGCGGCGATGGACCTCGATCTGCGCCGGCGTGGCGGCGAGGTCGCCCGGCTCGTCGGCGAAGATGTTGAGCGCCATGTGGTTGCCGAGATCCTCGCGCCGGTAATAGCGGCCGGCGAAGACCGGGGAATCGACCAAAGTCTCGTAGGGCACGGCCCGGTAGGAGATGCGGGCGCCGGCGCGGCTGGCGACGTCGAGCGAGGTCGCCGCCTGCCAGCCGGTCGGGTAGGTCACGTTCGCCTGGACCGGAATGCCGCGGGTGAAATAGCCGGCCGGGTAGAGCGACATCTTCTCCCATTGCAGGTTCAGGATCGCCGGCGTCATCGTGACGCGGCCCTGGCTCGGATCGGTCGGCGAGAGATGCTGGAACTCGACGCGAAGCTCGCGCGCGCCGGCGGGCACGTCGACATGGAAGGCGTAGACATAGGCCGGGTCGCGCAGCCAGGCGATCGGGCGGCCGTTCGCGGTGATGCGGATGCCGGCGAGCGAGGAGATCGGCCCGCTGGGCCCGTGATTGCCGGGCAGCCATTGCGGATAAAGCAGGGTCAGCCGGCCGGGATGCGCGACCGGGATCGTCTCGACGACGCGATAGATGCCGCGGCTGGTGTCGCTCGCATCCACGTCGAGCCGCAAGGTGCCCGGATAGGGGATGTCCCGCGCCGGCGGCATCGGCTCCTCCATCGGCACCGGCTGCGGCCTGGCGACGCCGACCTGGGCGGTCGCGGCCGGGGCGGCAAGGACGAGGGCGAGGGCGGCGGCGGACAAGAGACGCATCGGCAATGGCTCCACGCGGAGGGAAAGTGCCGCTTCCTTAGGGGCGTGGCGCGAGAGTCGTCCAGTGGGCTGAGAAGGAAGAAAAAAAGAAGGAGACCCTCACCCTGCCCTCTCCCGCGAGCGGGAGAGGGTAAGAAGGGCAGGGGGGAGAGGTAAGGAGGACGAGCCCCGCAGCGGCGCACTCCTTCTCCCGCTTGCGGGAGAAGGTTGGGATGAGGGTCTTCTTGTTGTTCCCTTCTTATTCCCCCTTCGCCCGCGCGATCGACTCCTCGATCACCCTATGCGCGTCCTCCCGGCCGCCCCAGCGGCCGACGCGCACCCATTTCTCGGGCTCGAGATCCTTGTAGTGGGTGAAGAAATGCTCGATCTGCTGGCGCACGATCGGCGGCAGGTCGTCGGCCTCCTCGACCTTCTCGTAATAAGGGAAGGTGGTGTCGACCGGCACGGCGAGGATCTTCTCGTCGCCGCCGGATTCGTCCTCGAGCCAGAGCACCGCGATCGGCCGCGCGCGCACCACGCAGCCCGGGATGAAGGGCGAGCGCGACACCACCAGGCAGTCGAGCGGGTCGCCGTCCGGCGAGAGGGTGTGCGGGATGAAGCCGTAATTGGTCGGATAGCGCATCGGCGTGTGCAGGATGCGGTCGACGAAGATCGCGCCCGATTTCTTGTCGAACTCGTACTTCACCGGCTCGCCGCCGACCGGCACCTCGATGATCACGTTGACGCGCCGGGGCGGATCGTCGCCCAGCGGAATAAGGTCGATGTTCATGATGCGCGGCGCTCTAGGCGCAGGGAGGAGCGGTGTCACGCGCCGCCGTCTCCACATCGTCATCCCGGACCTGCCTGCCCCGGCGAAGCCGGGGGATCCGGGATCCACCTTCCCTTTTTTCGGCGTCGGAAGATGGTGGATGCCGAATCAAGTTCAGCATGACGGAAGGCCCACGCAATCTGCAGAGGGCGCCGTGCCCGTCATCGGGGCTTGATTTGATGCGAACAAACAGGCAACATCTGCGGTGGAGCTGAACCCGCTAGAGGGCCCCAAGCTATGCGATTCCTACCGGCGTTGCTGATTGGTGCGATCGGAGCATCTGCTTCCTATGATGCTGTCGGAAGCCTGACCGGGCAGGCCGGCGGGGGAAACCACGAAGGCCCGCCGGGCGGGTATCGCGTGAGTTCGACGATAGGGGAGCTGCGGATCGACCGGGCCAGCATGGTTCCCGAAGCCCCTCCGCGGCGGGAAATCGAAGAGCAGTGCCGCGATCGCCCGATAGCGCCTACGACGAGCGTCGGGCGCGAGATAGCTCGTCGAGGGTGGCACGTTGTCTCGGAGGCGCGCGTCGGGGACCATCTCGCGATTGCCTACGTCCGAGGACTTCTCTTCGGCACCAGCGCGATGTGCTTCGCGGTTGATGGGCATGTCGCGCTCGCGGATCGAGGCCGGCTGATTGCGATCGTTTCCGCGGCGCGGCCTGACCCGACAGATGGTCATGGTCCAAATGGTGAGGTCCATCCCGGTCTGATTGGGTATGTTTATAAGGTCCCCGGTTCGGCTAATTTCAGGTTGGCGGACGGCACCGGGGCTGGGCCGGCCAGCGCAGAGATCCGGATAAGCCCGGGCTCGATTGCTGTCGGCCGGCTGGCCCCGAGAGACCTCTTCTGCCGCGGCCGCGTATCGATTCCCAATATATACAGCCTGTCGATGGTGTCCGCGGCCCGTATCCTGCGAAGGGAGGGCTGGAGGCCGGTCAACGCGCGGCGTGGGCTCCAGGAGTGCCAAATGGTCGAGCTCGGATTTTGTGAGTTCAGGTACAGGCGGGGCAGCCAGCTGCTGGAGATCACGGCTGGCGAGGAGCATTACGTCGTGGGCTACCAACCCCGGTGTAGAGCCTGAGAGCGAGAAGAGATGGGCTGGACTGATCCTCTCGAAGGGGCAAGACCATGCGACTGTTCTGGGTTCTTTCGTTTGCTGCCATTGCGGCATTCGCAACTGATCGCACTCTAGAGGCCTCGGGATCGACGGCCGCCGCCGTTTCAGTGAACGAGCGCACCGCCCCTCGGCTGAGTTCGGCCATACCGGCTGTGCGCATCAACCCGGCGGATCAGGTTCCCGTGGCGGCTACGCGCGAGGCCAGCGAGGGATATTGCCGAAGCTTGGTGGGTTACGAGAGAGTGCCGACAACGAGTTTGGGACGCGAGATTGTCCGCCGTGGCTGGCATGTCACCTCGGAGGTGCGGGTCGGGGGCCATGTCGCGGTCGGTTACGTCCGCAAGCTCGTCGCCGGCACCAGCGCGATTTGCTACCCGGTGGAAGGGCATGTCGCGATAGCGGACCGAACCCACCTGATCGCGATCATCTCCAACGCCAGAGAACCCCGCGAGGAAACTCTCTATCAGGAGGCCGGTGTCGGTGAAGTCCATCTCGTACCCGGCACGCATAATCTGAGGATCAGCGACGATACCGGACCAACGCCTCCGATGGCGGAGGTAAGGATCGATGCCGATGGAATTCACGTCGTTCCACTGGCATCGCGCGATCCGATTTGTCATGGCCGCGCCTTCGTTCCAAACGTCTACGGTCAGAGGCTGCCCGCGGCATCCCGAGTGCTTGCGCGGTTCGGCTGGAGGCCCTCCCGCCGGAGCACGGAATATCAAGGCTGCTCGCCGACGGGCGTCGGCTATTGCATCTTCACCTATGCCCGGGGGCGCCGATCGATCGACGTTGTTACCGCCTGGGAAACTCGCGTGGTGGCCAGGTTCACGCCGCATTGTTAGCCTCGGGGCATCGGGACCGCCCCTTTCTCTCACCGGCAAAACTCCTTAAGGGCCGCGCGCATGAGCAAGGGCCCGCAGCGGATCCGGGGGACCCAGGACATCTGGGGCGAGGAGGCCGACCGCTTCGACGCGGTCGTCGCCGCCTTCGACCGCGTGCGCCGGCTCTACGCCTTCCAGCGCGTCCATATCCCGGTGTTCGAGGCGACCGAGGTGTTCGCCCGCTCGATCGGCGAGACCACCGACGTCGTCGCCAAGGAGATGTACACGTTCGAGGACCGGGGCGGCGATTCCATCACCCTGCGCCCCGAATTCACCGCCGGCCTCTGCCGCGCCTATCTTTCCGAAGGCTGGCAGCAGCACGCGCCGCTGAAGCTCGCGACGCACGGCCCGGTCTTCCGCTACGAGCGGCCGCAAAAGGGCCGGTTCCGCCAGTTCCACCAGCTCGACGCCGAGATCATCGGCACCGACGCGCCGGCGGCGGACGTGGAACTGCTCGTCCTCGCCGACCAGCTGATGCACGAGCTCGGCATCGCCGACGGCATCACGCTGCAGCTCAACACGCTCGGCGACGCGGCGACGCGCGAGGCGTGGCGGGGGGCCCTGGTCGCGCATTTCGAAGGGCACAAGGCGGCGCTCTCCGAGGACAGCCTGACCCGGCTGGAGAAGAATCCGCTGCGCATCCTCGATTCCAAGGATCCCCGCGACCGGCCGATCGCCGACGCGGCGCCGGGGATCGATCAATTCCTCACCGCCGAGGCCGCCGATTTCTTCGCCGCGGTGACCGCGGGGCTGGAAGCGGCCGGCGTCGCCTGGACGCGCAACGACCGCCTGGTGCGCGGCCTCGATTACTACCGCCACACCGCCTTCGAGTTCGTCACCGACCGGCTCGGCGCCCAGGGTACCGTGCTCGCCGGCGGCCGCTATGACGGCCTGATCGAAAGCTTGGGCGGCCCGCACACGCCGGCGGTCGGCTGGGCCGCCGGGATCGAGCGGCTGGCGATGATGATCGAGAAGCCCGCACCTGAGGTGCCTGTGGTGATCATGGCCATCGAAGACGACCGGCTGCTCGAAGCGGGCTATCGGGCGCTCGCAGAACTGCGGCGAGCGGGCATCTCAGCTGACATCGTCGCGACCGGCTCTCCCCGCAAGCGGTACGACAAGGCGGCGAAGGTGCCGGCAAAGGCGCTCGTCGCTTTCAATTATGCTGGTGACAAGCCTGTCGCGAACTTACGCTCTGCGGAGGCTTCGCCTGAGCATGATCAGGTTCATGCAATCATCAACGGGGCGCTGAACCGCGCATGACCCGCATCCCGGCCGAACGGATCGCCGCCATCGAGGCGCGCAAGGAGGAATTGCAGCAGGCGATGGCGGCGCCCGACGTCGCGCCCGAGACCTTCGTCCAGCTCTCCAAGGATTATGCCGAGATCCTTCCCGTCGCCGCGGCAGCAGCGGAATTGCGGCGGCTGCGCGCCGAGCTCGAGGTGATCGACGAAATGCTCGCCGATCCCAGCCCCGACATGCGCGAGATGGCGCAGGAAGAGAAAGCGAGCCTGGAGGCGCAGCTGCCCGCCGCCGAGCGCGGCCTGGCGCTGCAATTGCTGCCGCGCGACGCCGCCGACGACCGTGCCGCGATGCTCGAGATCCGCGCCGGCACCGGCGGCGACGAGGCGGCTTTGTTCGCCGGCGACCTCTTGCGCATGTACCAGCGCTATGCCGAGACCAAGGGCTGGCGCTTCGAGCTCATTTCGGCGAGCCAGTCCGAGGTCGGCGGCTACAAGGAGGTGATCGCCTCGGTCTCCGGCCAGGGCGTGTTCGCGCGGCTGAAGTTCGAAAGCGGCGTCCACCGCGTCCAGCGCGTGCCGGTGACCGAGAGCGGCGGCCGCATCCACACCTCCGCGGCGACCGTCGCGGTGCTGCCCGAGGCGGAGGAGGTCGACGTCCAGATCAACGACGCCGACCTCAGGATCGACGTCTACCGCTCGTCCGGCCCCGGCGGCCAGTCGGTCAACACCACCGACAGCGCGGTCCGCATCACCCACATCCCGACCGGCATGGTCGTCCAGCAGCAGGACGAGAAGTCGCAGCACAAGAACAAGGCCAAGGCGCTGAAGGTGCTGCGGACCCGCCTCTACGAGATGGAGCGCGAGCGGCTGGATTCGGAGCGGGCGGGGACGCGCAAGTCGATGGTCGGCTCGGGCGACCGCTCCGAGCGCATCCGCACCTACAATTTCCCGCAAGGGCGGGTGACCGACCACCGGATCAACCTCACCCTCCACCGCCTGCCCGAGATCCTCGAAGGCCAGCTGGACGAGCTGATCGGCGCCCTCATCGCCGAGGACGAGGCGGAGCGGCTGGCGAGCCTGGATGCGCAGTAGCAGCGCCCCTCCCTTGCAAGGGAGGGGTAGGGGGTGGGTCAGCCGCGCGGCGGCTCGATGCCGCCAAGCGGCTCCCGGGCGTCCGGCCGGGCATCGAGCCCAGCCGGCCGCAACCCACCCCTTGATCCCCTCCCATGAAAGGGAGGGGAGATGAAGACGCGGGAGGTGCTGGCCGAGGCGACTGCGCGCCTGGCCGCGATTAGTGAGACGCCGCGGCTCGATGCCGAATTACTTATGGCGCATGCGCTAGACATCGAGCGCGAGGCGTTGCTCTTGGGCGGGCTGGACGAAGCCGTCCCCGCAACTTTCGAGCCCCTGCTCCAACGCCGCCTCGCCCACGAACCAATCGCCTATCTCACTGGCCGCCGCGGCTTCTGGACGATCGAGCTGGAGGTCGGCCCCGGCGTGCTGGTCCCGCGGCCCGACAGCGAGACCTTGATCCAGGCGGCGGTCGCCCGGTTCGGTGCCGCCGGGCCGCGCACCATCCTCGATCTCGGCACCGGCCCCGGCACCCTTCTGCTCGCCGCGCTCGACCAATGGCCCGAGGCGCGCGGCCTCGGCGTCGATGCCTCGGCCGAGGCGCTCGCTTATGCCCGCCGCAACGGCGCGGGACGCAAGGCCGAGTTCCGCCTAGGGAATTGGGGGGAGGGGATCGGGGAAAGGTTCGAGCTGATCCTCTGCAACCCGCCTTATGTCGAAGCCAGCGCCGACCTCCCCGCCGACGTCGCCCGCTACGAGCCCACCGCCGCGCTCTACGCCGGCGCCGACGGGCTCGATGCCTATCGCAGCCTCGCGCCGCAATTCGCGCGCCTGCTCGCGCCCGGCGGCATCGTCTGCCTGGAGATCGGGGCCGGCCAGCAAGAAGCCGTCTCGGCGCTGATGGCGGCGGAGGGATTCACCATAGAGTCACGGAAAGACCTTAGCGGGATCGTCCGGTGCCTCATTCTCTACCGTTGATCCAGGGCAGCGCTTTTTCCCTTGGATTTCCGCGCTGCACTGTCTACATAGGCGGCAGGGACGAGGCCGGCACAGCAGAGGATGCGTGAAGGGCCTGACGTCGCCGACCCCCGATGGCTGGTCGCTTGCGAAGAGGCGGTTTCGGAGTGGTGGCCGGGTGCCGCGTTGCGGCGCTTCGCCCCCGGGTCGAGCGGGGATTTTATGGCCGGAAGGACGGCCGAGTGAGGGCAGACTAAACCACCCTTGGTAAGGAACATCGTTTGATCAACAATCGTCAGGGCGGCCGCCGGCGCGGCCGCGGCGGCGGCGGTGGACCGCCGCGCAGCAACAATCCGGGTCCGGGCAACCGCCAGGACAACCGCCAGCGCGGCAACGCCGCCCAGCTGCTCGAAAAATATAAGGGCCTGGCGCGCGACGCGCAGATGCAGGGCGACCGCGTCCTCACCGAGAATTACCTCCAGTTCGCGGAACATTATTTCCGCGTATTGAACGAGAACCGCGCCCGCTTCGAGGAGCAGCGGCCCCGCCAGCGCGACGATTATCAGGACGATTACGAAGGCGACGAGGACGGCGGTCGCGAGGGGAACGAGCGCTATGCCGGCGACCGCGACGACGACAGCGACGCCCGCGAGGCCGAGCCCCGCTACGAGCGCGAGCCGCGTTACGAGCGTGAGCAGCGCGGCGACCGCGAGCAGCGTGCCGAGCGCGGCGATCGGCCCGACCGTGGCGATCGCTTCGAGCGCACCGACCGTCCGGAGCGCAACGACCGTCCGGAGCGCAACGACCGTGGCGACCGTCCGGAGCGGGCCGAGCGCAGCGACCGCAACGGCGAGTATCGCGCGGCCCGCCGCACCCAGCCCCGCCGGCCGGAGCGCGAAGAGGAAAGCGCGGACGAGGAAAGGATCGCGCTCGACGTGCTGCCGCCCGCCATCTCGGCGACCAATGAGGCTGCCGAGCAGGGTGAGCCGGAAGCCCCGGCCCCCGCGCCCCGCACCCGCCGCCCCCGCCGCCCCCGCGCCGGAGAGGATGAGGTCGCTCCGGCGGCCTGAGGCTTCAGGGCTGGAGGGGTAGAAGAACAAGACCCTCATCCCAACCTTCTCCCGCGAGCGAGGCCTATGCAAAAGTCTTCGTCTGTGATTCTCTATTTTGAGGATCGTGGGAGCTGAGGCGATGGCGGTGAAGAGGGTTGGCGAGCGTGGTTTTGCCGACGATCTTCTGGGTGGGCGTTTGGGTTCGAACGCGGTGCTCGAGCGGATCGCGGGCTTGATCGACTGGGGGTCGATTGAGGCCTTTCTGGCTGGCTTGCACAGCAGCCGTTACGGCCGTCCGGCCTACCCTCCGTTGGTGTTGTTCAAGGCGCTTTTGCTGCA
>JAFAZM010000114.1 GCA_019239785.1 Sphingomonadaceae bacterium | reverse complement strand
CGAGCAATATGTAGTAATTGATCAGATAATAGAGCGCCGACCAGGCGACGAGCAGCGACACGGTGAGGATGATCGACCCGAAGAACTGCACCCCCTCCGGCTTGAATCCCGGCCTGACGAAGGTGGCGTGGCTCCACGTCTCGATCGCCGAGAAGGCCGCCGAGGCGACCAGCACCAGCACGATCGAGGTCGCCCAGGTGACGATCGGCCGCATCCGGATGAGCCGCCGGTAGATCGCCGCCATCAACAGGGTCAGCGAATAGCCGGTGGCGGTCAGCAGGGCGACGTGGAGCAGGAAGCTCCAGCCCATCGAATTGGCGAATCCGGTCAGCGTCCTCAGCACGAAATAGCCGGCCCAGCCCGCCGACTGCATGATCCAGAAGGCGCGGTTCTTGTCCTCGAAGAACGGCTGCTGGCTCAGCCGCAGCGGCTGCCAGCCCGGGCTTCGCTCCGGCCGCGCCTCCCGCGGCGGCGCGGCGGCCTGGATCGCGTTAGTGGACACCGCCCGCTGCTTTAGCCGGAACGATGAGCATCGACCAGTCGCCCTCGTCGGTGACGTATTTCGCCACCGCCGCCCGCACCGCCTCCGGCGTCAGCGCGCGATAGTCGGCGAGCAGCGACCGCGTCTCCTCGATCAGCTCCGGCCGGGTCGACCACCCTTCCATCGCGGACAGCCAATAGCCGTTGGTGCGGATCCGTCGCTCCAGCCCGCTCAGCACCGGATTCTGCGCGCGGGCGAACTCGTCCGCCGCCACCGGCTTCGCCGCCAGCTCCGCCACCGTCTCGCGCGCCAGCTTGAAGAACAAATCGGTCTTGTCCGGCGCCAGCTCCGAGCCGGCGTAGAATATGCCCCAGTTCGCGAAGGTTTCCGACGAGGTCGCGCCGGCCGACGGGCTGTAGCTCGCCCCCGCCTGGTCCCTCAGCCGCTCGAGCAGCCGCGCCTGGACCAAATTGGCGGCGAGGCTGAGCGCGCGGCGGGTGCGGATGTTGGCGGTGCCGCCGAGCGTCGACCAGCCGACCAGCGCGAAGGCCTGGTTGGCGTCCCCCCGGTGGTCGAACGCGGCGGGCGGGGCGGGCCGCGGCGAGACGACGCCGCCCACCACCGGCGCCGCCGCCGGCCGCGGGGGTAGCGCCGCCACCGTCTTCAGCATCGCGGCTACGACCGCGTCCAGATCGACGTCGCCGACCACGATCGCCTCGACCGGCCCCTCGGCCAGCGCCTTGGAGAACATCGCCTCGAACCCCGCCGGGGTCAGCGCCGCCACGTCCTCGCGCTCGACCGGCGCCCAGCGTTTGTCGCCGGGATGGCTCACCCCGCCGAACTCGCGCCCGGCCCGCGCTCCGGCCGAGGAGAAGGAAAGGTCGAAATTCTCGAGCGCGCTCGCCTTGTAGCGCTCGACGATGCCCGAGTCCCAGTGCGGCGCGACCAGCTTGGCGGCCAGCAGGCGCAGCTCGTCGCCGAGCTCCGGTGCGGTCGTCACGCCGGCCAGCTCCCAGGCATTCTCGGCCGAGTTGAAGCTGATGCTCATCCGCCGCCCGGTCATCAGCCGCTCGAGCCCGTCGAGGTCGTACGGCCCGACCCCGGTCGAGGCCACCACGGGCGCGGTCCAGGCCAGGGTCTTGCGGTCGGCGGGCAGGCCGGCGAGGCCGGTGCCGAAGCGCAATTCGACGCTGACGCTGCCTTTCTCGAAATCGGTCCTCTTGAAAAGGAGCGTGGAGCCGTTGGCGAACCGAACCATCGTCGCATCGAGCCCCTCGATCGCCTGGCGGGAGACTTCGCGCCCCGGCGCGGCGGGGAGCGGCAGCGCGTCGAGGCTGGCGCTGCGCTCGGCCTGCCGCGCGGCGGGCGCGGCGCGCCGGGCCTCGGCCAGCGCCTCGCCCAAGCCCGTGAGCGGCGTCGGGGACAGCATGACGAGGCGCGGCCCCATCCCGGTGAACATCTCCCGGATCTGCGCCTCGACCGCGGCGGGGGTCATGTCCGGCGCCAGCCGGTCGAACAGAGCGAGCATCGCCGGCGCGCTGCCGACGACGTCGTTCTCGTCGACCGCCCGGACCACGTTCATCGCCCATTGCGGCGACTGGCGGGTCGGCTCGGCCTCGACCGCGGCCTTCCAGGCGGCGCGGATATTGTCGATCTCGCGGGCGATCTCGGCCTCGGACGGCGGCGCGTTCACCGCGTCGGCGACGATTCCCCAGGTCTCGCCCATCGCCTGCTTCCACTGGCCTTCCTTGGCCATGATCGCGATCTGGGTGGTGTCGCCGATGCGGCGCGTGCGCTTGCGGTCGACGGCGGCGCTGATGAAGGCGGCCTGGCCGCGCGCCTTGGCCTCGAGGCGACGGTTGAGGATGCGCTCGGCGAGCAATTCGGCGAGTTCGCGCCGCTCGCGCGCGATCGTGTCGGGGCGCGGGTCCTCGGGGCGGATCCACGACAGGGTCGCGAAATAAGGCGAGCCGGGATAGGCGACCGCGCCGATCGGGTTCGCGACCTTGGCCGGCTTGCCGTAATCGGGCGCCTTCGGGGCCGGGCCGCTGCCCTGCCAGCCGCCGAAGCGGGCGGCGATCAGTTCCTCCATCACCTTGGGGTCGAGGTCGCCGACCATCACCAGCGTCGCCCGCTCGGGCCGGTACCAGGTTTCGTAGAAGGCCTTGAGCCCCTCGGCGGTGGCGCCGCGCAGCGTCTCGGGCGTGCCGATCGTGTCGCGGTCGGCATATTTGAGGCCGGCGAAGAAGAGCGGGCGCATCGTGTCCCACATCCTGACGTCGAGCTCGCGCCGCCGCCCATATTCGGCGAGCACCACGCCGCGCTCGGCATCGACGATGGCGGGCTTGAACAGAGCCTTGTCGGTCATCTCCGAGAGCAGGGACAGGCTGGTGTCGAGCGCGGCGCGGTCGGCGTGGGGCAAATCGAGCATGAACACGGTCTGGGTGGCGTCGGTCGAGGCGTTGGTGTCGCTGCCGAAGCTGGCGCCCAATCGCTGCCAGGTCTCGCGCGCCTCGCCGTCGCCGAAATGCTCGGTGCCGCGGAACACCATATGCTCGATGAAATGCGCCCAGCCGCGCTGGTTGTCGGCTTCCATCAGCGAGCCGACGTCCATCCTCAGCCGCACCGACACCTGCCCCTGCGGCGTCGCGTTGCGGCGGACGGCATAATGCAGCCCGTTCGGCAGCGTCCCGAACGTCCAGCCCGCATCGCGCGGCATGTCCGACCCCCGGTACAGCCAGTCCGCATCGCCTCCCGCCAATGCAGGCGCCGCGGCGAGAAGGAGCAGGGCGAGAAGCAGGCGGCGCAGCAGGGGCATGGGGGACTTTCGGGGAATGAGGAACGGAGGGTCTTAATGGCTCCTCCCCGGAACGGGGAGGGGGACCGTGCGAAGCACGGTGGAGGGGGCCCGCCTCTCCGCCGCATCGGCGCTGGGCCCCCTCCACCACGCCACTTCGCGTCGCGGTCCCCCTCCCCGTTCCGGGGAGGAGCAAGAAGGGCCCCCGCCTTGACTCTCGCTGAACAGGCTCGGAACATAAAGCGAACAATTGAGTCCCGAGTCGCGATGAATCCGAACTTCTGTGTCCCCAATCTCTCCGACCGCCTCGCCGCCCTGCGCGCCGAGGTGAGGGCGATCGAATCGTCCGGGCGGGCGGGCGGGACCGAATGCCTGCCTTTCGGCCTCGAGTCGATCGACCGGCGCCTCGCCGGCGGTGGCCTCGCCGTGGGCGCCCTGCACGAAGCGGCAGCCGAGCGGCCGGGCCTCCCCGACGAGGCCGCCGCCACCCTGTTCCTCGCCTCGATCGCCGCGCGGCGGGAGGGGCCGGTGCTGTGGGCGCTGGCCCGCCGCGATCTGTTCGCGCCCGGTCTGGCCCAGGCCGGCCTCGCGCCGGACCGCCTGCTCTACGCCGAATGCGGGCGCGAGGAGGATGTGCTGGCGGTGATGGAGGAGGGGCTGCGCCACGGCGGCCTCGCCGCGGTGGTGGGGGAGGCGGCGCGCCTCCCCATGGCCGCCGCCCGCCGCCTCCAGCTCGCCGCCGAGGAAAGCGGCACCCTCGCTTTGATGCTGAAGCGCCGCCGCAAAAGCGCGGATGACCCGCTCGCCGCGCCCTCCGCCGCCGTCACCCGCTGGCGCCTCGCCTCGGCGCCGTCTTCGCCTCTGCCGGCGCCGGGCATCGGCCGCCCCCGCTGGCGCCTCGCC
>JAFAZM010000056.1 GCA_019239785.1 Sphingomonadaceae bacterium | reverse complement strand
TCAACGCGGCGAGCTGCGCGCGTTCCATGATCCAATAGGTGCGATCGTCGCTCATCGCTTGACTTATCCAAATTAGAAGGATTTATTGATTAGGTCGCCGCTGCCCGGATGTCCAATGAGGTTCGTCGCACGCCTGTTGCTCATCCTCGCCGCGGCGGCAACCGGCGTCGTCGCGGCCCGGGCGATGCCCCGCCCGGCCGCGGCGATCGATCCCTCGTCCCCGGTTCAATCGAACCGGGAACGAGCCTAGCTCGCCGGCCTGCCATTGGCGGCAAGCCAGTCGGCGACGGCGCGGCAGTCGGGATTGTTGGTGACCGTGATCGCGGTGGTCGCCCAGCCCCAGGGCGGCGCCCGATATTGTTCGTCCAGCGCGGCGAGATCGGCGCCGGCCTCGACCAGCAGCCGGACCATAAGAAGGTCGCCATTCCAGGCGGCATTGTGCAGCGCCGTCTGCCGCGAGCGGTCGGGCGCGCGGGCGTTCGCGTCGGCGCCTTCGCCCAGCAGAAAGCGCACCAGCGCGGGATCGCCCGCATCGACCGCGGCCAGCAGCACCGCCGGGTCGTGCGCCGCTGCCGGCGCGGCCTCGATCCGCGCCGCGAGCGCGGCCCGGTCGCCGATCCGGGCGAGATGGCGGGCCTCGACCGGGACGCCGCGCGCCAGCAGGCGACGGATGAGCGGCCGGCCCTCCGCCCCCAGATTGGCGAGCGCATCGACCGGGGTGGCGCCCCATTCGTCCCGCTCCATCGGATCGGCGCCGCGGTCGAGCAGCAGGTCGAGTGCGGACGGCGTCCGCGCGAGGCTCAGCAATGGACCCCAGCGGCTTTCCGGCAGGCCGGGGCCGAGCAAGCCCTCGACCCGCTTATCCATGCCGAGCAGCAGGGCTTCGGGCAGGCCGATCCGGGCGCCGCGGGCCAGCAGCAGCTCGGCGAGATCGGGGCGGCGGCGCGCGCAGGCGAGCATCAGCGGCGACCAATAAGCATAGGCCTCGTTGCGGCCGCTCGGATCGGCGCCGGCGTCGAGGAGCAACGCGGCCATTTCGGGCTGCTTCGTCTCGACGGCGACGTGCAGGGCCTGCGGCCGTCCGCCCCAATAAGGATGCGGCCCAACCGCATCGACCAGCTCGGGCGCCGACGCAAGCGCTGCCCTCACCCTGTCGATCTCGCCGTCGCCGACCGCGCGCAGGAACGCGCCGATCGCTTCATCCCGGTCTTCGCTCATCCCGGACCTCCGCGCCGCCCCCTCCTTATGCGCCGCGCGCGGCAAAAAAGCGCTTGCGAATCGCCACACTGTGCGACACATAGTGTGCGAAACATAGGTTGTGACACACACCATGCCCATCGAAGACGATCTGTTCGACAAGTTGCGCATCGAGCTCCGCCGCGGCTCGCTCGTCCTGGCCGTGCTCGCGGCGCTTCGCGAGGAGCGCTACGGCTACACGCTGCGCTCCGTGCTCGAGGAGGCCGGGCTGCCGATCGAGGAAGGCGCGCTCTATCCCCTGCTCCGCCGGCTCGAGGCGCAGGGGCTGCTCACCAGCGAATGGCGCGAGGAAGGGCGCAACAAGCGCTTCTACCGCCTGTCGCCCGAGGGCGAGGCGATCCTCGCCCAACTCCAGGCCGAATGGGAGGCGATCGGCGCCTCGCTCGGCCGGCTGCTCAAGTGAAGGACCGGATCATGGACCTGATCGACCGCTATCTCGGCGCCGTGCGGCGCAACCTGCCGGCGCGCGGCGCCGACGACATCGTCGCCGAGCTTCGCGACGCCCTCGCCAACCGGGTCGAGGAGCGCGAGGCTGCGCTCGGCCGGCCGCTCACGGACGGGGAGATCCAGGCGCTGGTCAAGGATTTCGGCCATCCGCTGGTCGTCGCAGCGCGTTACCGCAGGCAGCAATGGCTGATCGGCCCGGACGTCTTCCCCTTCTATCTGATGGTGGCCCGGATCTTGCTGCTCGCGGTCGCCGGCGTGCAGGTGGCGATCGGCCTGGTCCGGCTGCTGTTCGGCGGCGACGACCCGATCCAGATCCTGCTGGCGATGGCCGGCGGCCTCGCGACCTCCCTGCTCTTCTCGCTCGCCATCGTCACCTTCCTCTTCGTGGTGCTCGAGCGGTCCGGCTTTCCGAAGGAGCATCTCCAGATCTGGAATCCCGCCCAGCTGGCCGACGTCGAGGATGAACGACAGGGGCCCTGGAAATCGGCGGCGGAGGTCGGCTTCTCGATCGCATTCCTGCTCTGGTGGACCGGCGTCTTCCACCTGCCTTATGCCGCGGGCGGCCCGGACTTCCGGATGGAGCCGACGCCGGTCTTCACCGAGCTCTACTGGCCGATCCTGGTCCTCGCTTCGATGCGGCTGGTCCAC
Source organism: Sphingomonadaceae bacterium (assembly GCA_019239785.1). Taxonomy (GTDB): domain Bacteria; phylum Pseudomonadota; class Alphaproteobacteria; order Sphingomonadales; family Sphingomonadaceae; genus Allosphingosinicella. The sequence goes on along the minus strand of JAFAZM010000056.1, from coordinate 12,150 downwards.
AATCTGATCCAGTGGCTGCGGCCGCGCTGGACGCTGGTCCGCGCCGTGACCGGCGGCCTCACCGCGATCGGCGGCCTCGTGCTGGCCGCCCTGATCTACCGCGCAGGCCAGTGGGTGACGATCGTCTCCACCGGGATGCCCGCGGGCCAGGCGGCCGAGCTGCAGACCAGCCTCAACCTGGCGCTGAAGATCGCGATCGTCGCGGTGGGCGTGATCTGGACCTTCCAGTGCCTGCACGCGCTCTGGGTGTTGAGCCGGTCCCGGCTGCAGGCGGCGCCGGCTTAGGCGGCTATTCAACAAATCCGCTCGTCCTGAGTAGGGACTGAGCTTGGCGAAGGCCCGTATCGAAGGACCGCTCTAACTCACGGCGTCCTTCGATACGCCGGTTCGACAAGCTCACCGGCTACTCAGGATGAGCGGCGAGATAAGCAAACCCACTCAAACCGACCGCCGCTCCAGCGCGTGCGCCGCCTCGTTGGTCAATTGGGCGAGGATCTCGGCGACGCCTGCTTCCTCGCGGACCATGCCGACCGACTGACCGGCCATCACCGAGCCGGTCTCGACGTCGCCCTCGATCACCGCCCGGCGGAGCGCGCCGGCCCAATAATGCTCGATCTGGAGCTGGGCCTCGGCCATCTCGACCTTCTCTTCGTCGAGCAGCTGGGCGACCTCGCGCTGCTTGGCGGCGAAGCTTTCCATCTCCCTATTCTTCAGCGCGCGCACCGGGATCACCGGCAGCCGCGGATCGATCTGCACCGAGGTGATCGCGTCGCGGGCCGAGGCGCGGATGAAGGCCTTCTTGAAGTTCGGGTGGGCGATGCATTCGTGCGCGCAGACGAAGCGGGTGCCGAGCTGGACGCCCGCCGCGCCCATCTCCAGATAGCCGGCGATCAGCCCGCCATGGCCGATCCCGCCGGCGACGAAGATCGGCACCTCCTGCGCGAGCGGCGGCAAGATCTCCTGGGCGAGCACCGAGGTCGAGACCGGGCCGATATGGCCGCCCGCCTCCATCCCCTCGATCACCAGCGCATCGACGCCCGAGCGGACCAGCTTCTTCGCCAGCGCGAGCGCCGGCGCAAAACAGATCAATTTGGCCCCATTCCCCTTGATCCGGTCGATCGAGCCGGCCGGCGGCAGCCCGCCGGCAAGCACGACATGGCCCACCTGATGTCGCGCGCAGACGTCGATCAGCTCGCTCAGCGCCGGATGCATGGTGATCAGGTTCACGCCGAACGGCTTCGACGTGCGCCGCTTGGTTTCGGCGATCTCGGTCTCGAGCAGGTCCGGAGTCATCGCGCCGCAGGCGATCACGCCGAAGGCGCCAGCATTGGAGAGCGCCGAAACCAGATTGCGCTCCGAGATCCAGCTCATCGCGCCGCCCATCACCGCCACCTCGCAGCCGAGGAAGTCGGTGCCCCGCCGCATCAGCCGGGCGAGCCGGTCACGGCCGATCGAGGAGGTCACGTCGTTCACGCCGCATCCTCCTGGTCGAGGCCGAAGGCGGTGTGGAGCACGCGCACGGCGAGCTCGGCATAGTCCATGTCGATGATCACCGAGACCTTGATCTCCGAGGTGCTGATCGCGAAGATGTTGATCCGCCGCTCGGCCAGCACCTGGAACATCTTGGCGGCGACGCCCGGATTGCTCCGCATCCCCACCCCGACCACGCTCACCTTCACCACATCGGTATAATGGATGATCTCGTCATAGCCGATCTCGGCCTTGTGCCGGGCGAGCGCATCCAGGCAATGGTCGAGCGAGGCCTTGGGCACGGTGAAGGTGAGGGCGCTGCGCTGCCCCTCGATCGGCGAGCTCTGCACGATCACGTCGACGTTGATCCCGGCCTCGGCGAGCGGCCCGAAAATCTTGGCGACCGTCCCGGATTCGTCCGGCAGGCCGAACAGGGTGATCATCGCCTCGTTCTTGTCATAGGCGATGCCGGTGATGAGGTTGCGTTCCATGTCCCTGTCCTCGATGGCGTCGTCGGCGACGATCATGGTGCCCGGCACGTCCTCGAACGAGGAGAGGACCTGCAGCGGCATGTTGTAGCGCATGGCGAGCCCGACCGACCTTGTCTGCAGCACCTTGGCGCCGACCGAGGCGAGCTCCAGCATCTCCTCATAGGTGATCCGCGCGAGCTTGCGGGCCTTGGGCACGATCCGCGGATCGGTGGTGTAGACGCCGTCGACGTCGGTATAGATGTCGCAGCGGTCCGCCTTCATCGCCACCGCGAGCGCCACCGCCGACGTGTCCGAGCCGCCGCGCCCGAGCGTGGCGACGTCGCCGAGCTCGGTGACGCCCTGGAAGCCGGGGATGACGGCGATGCCGCCGGCTGCGAAGGCCCGCTCCAGCACTTCGGCTTCGATATGGTCGATCAAAGCGGCGGCATGGCCGCTGGCGCGGATCGGCAGCTGCCAGCCCATATAGGAGCGGGCGTTCAGGCCCATGCCCTGCAGGGTGATGGCGAGCAGGCCGCTGGTCACCTGCTCCCCGGACGCGACGACCACGTCATATTCGCGCGGATCGTAGAGCGAGGCCGCCTCGCGGCAGAGCTGGACGAGCCGGTCGGTCTCCCCGGCCATCGCCGAAACCACGACCGCGACCTGGTTCCCCCGCTCCGCCTCGCGCTTCACCAGCCCGGCGACATGGCGAATGCGCTCGATGCCCGCCATCGAGGTGCCGCCGAATTTCATCACGATGCGGGCCATGGGCGGCGCTTACGTAGCGTCGCCGCTCAAGGCAAGGCGACGGCGAGGTGCGGGTCTAACGGTCGCGACTCTTCTTCGTCATTCGCGCGAAAGCGGGAATCCCGCTTTTTTCTCTTCAAGCCACTGAAGGGAGCAGCGTGATGCCCGCTTTCGCGGGCATGACGTGGATGTTCAAATCAGCCAATCCGGCACGTTCTCCGCGCGGATCAATTCCTCCACGGCCAGCCGCGGGCGCACCACCGCCCAGCGGTCGCCGTCGACCAGCACCTCGGGGGTGAGCGGGCGGCTGTTGTAGGTGCTCGACATCGCCGCCGAATAGGCGCCGGCGGTGCGGAAGAGGACGAGATCGCCGGCTTGGACCGCGTCCAGCTCGCGCGCGGTGGCGAAGGTATCGCCGCTCTCGCAGACCGGGCCGACGACGTTGGCAATCATCTTGCCGCCCCGCGGCGCCACCGCCTCGATCGCATGCCAGGCATCGTAGAGCGCCGGCCGCATCAGGTCGTTCATCGCCGCGTCGACGATCAGGAAGGGGTGGGTGATGCCGGGCTTTACCCTGATCACGCGGCTCAGCAATATGCCGGCATTGCCGACGATCAGCCGGCCCGGCTCGAACACCAGGCGCGCGCCCCAGCCGGCCGCGATTCGCCGCACCATCGCGCCATAATCCTCGGGGCTCGGCGGATCGGGCAAAGCCGGATTGTGCGGGATGCCGAGCCCGCCGCCGAGATCCGCGACTGCGATGTCGAGGCCGGCGCCGCGCAATTGCTCGATCAAGGCGCCGACCTTGCGGAAGGCGGCCTCGAGCGGCGCGAGGTTGGTGAGCTGGCTCCCGATATGGACGGCGACGCCTTGGACGGCGAGGCCCGGCAGAGCGGCGGCGCGGCGATAGGCGGCGAGCGCAGTGTCGATCGGGATGCCGAACTTGTTCTCCGCGCCGCCGGTCGAGATCTTGGCGTGCGTGCCGGCCTCCACGTCCGGATTGACCCGGAAGCCGACGGGCGCGGTCATGCCGAGCGCGGTGGCGACGGCCGACAAGGTCTCCGCCTCGCCGTCCGATTCCAGGTTGAACTGGTAGAGCCCGTTCTTCAGCGCCTCGGCCATCTCGGCCTCGGTCTTGCCGACTCCGGAGAAGACGATCTTGTCGGCCGGGATGCCGGCGGTGCGGGCGCGGACATATTCGCCGCCCGAGACGATGTCGGCGCCGAGCCCGGCCCGCGCCAGCGTCGCCAGCACCGCGCCATTGGGATTGGCCTTGACCGCATAAGCGATCAGCGGATCGGGCATAGGCGCGAGCGCGGCACGCATGACCTCCGCGTGGCGAACCATCGTCGCCGTCGAATAGACGTAGACGGGCGTCCCGACCTCGGCCGCGATCTCGGCCAGGGGAACGCCCTCGCACCGCATGACGCCGTCGATGAGCTGGAAATGGTCCATCGCGTCCGGCTCTTTTCCTGCGCGTGCAGACAGTGCAAGGAGAATCGATGGCAAGCTCCAGCATCGACCCGAAGGAAGCCGCCCATTTCGGCGCGCTCGCCGCCGACTGGTGGGACCCCAAGGGCAGCTCGGCGATGCTGCACCGGCTCAATCCGGTGCGGCTCGGCTATATCCGCGACCGGATCGACCAGCATTGGGGGCTGGACGAGACCGGGCTGAAGCCGCTCGCCGGCCGCCGCGCCGCCGATGTCGGCTGCGGCGCCGGCCTGCTCGCCGAGCCGCTCGCGCGGCTCGGCGGCGCGGTGACCGGGATCGACGCGGCGCCCGAGAATATCGCTGCGGCGCGTGCCCATGCCGAGGGCCAGGGGCTGGAGATCGACTATCGCACCGGCGGCGCCGAGGCCCTGGACGGCCGCTACGATCTCGTCGCCTCGCTCGAAGTGGTCGAGCATGTCGCCGATCCGGCCGCTTTCGTCGGCGCGCTCGCGGCGGCGGTGGCCGAGGATGGGCTGCTGATCCTGTCGACGCCGAACCGCACCGCCTGGTCGAAGCTGCTGATGATCGGCCTCGGCGAGGGCACCGGCCGCATCCCGAAGGGCACGCACGATTGGGACAAGTTCATCAGTCCGGATGAGCTGCGCGCCCTGGTGACGCAGGCGGGCCTGGAGGTGGTCGACACGACCGGGATCGGCTGGTCGCCGACGCGCGGCTTCGCGCTGACCGACGATCTCTCGCTCAACTATCTGCTGACCGCGAAGCGCATTTAGGAGAATTTGGAAGATGCCGAGCGGACATTGCCTGTGCGGCGCGATCAGCTTCGAGGTCGAGGGGGAATTGCCCGGGCCCGACGCCTGCCATTGCTCGATCTGCCGCCGCTGGTCCGGTCATTACTGGGCCTCGACCGACGTGCCGCGCGAGCGGATGACGATCCGGGGCGAGGACATGCTGAGCTGGTACGACACGTCGGAGAAGGTCCGGCGCGGCTTCTGCAGCCGCTGCGGGTCGTTGCTCTTCTTCGATCCGCCGGCGCGGGACTGGATCGCGATCGCGATGGGGGCGTTCGACAAGCCGACCGGAACGAGGCTGGCGAAGCATATCTTCACCGCCGACAAGGGCGATTATTACGAGATCGGCGACGGCGTGCCGCAGCACGAGCAGTAGCGGAGAGGCGCCGGCCCAAAGCCCTAGCGCGCTTCCCTTGAAAGCCGCGTCATCAGGATGGCGGCGCGCTTGGCCTGGCGGCTGAGGCTGGCGAGCGAGATCCACTCCCCTTCCGCATGGGCGCCGCCGCCGGCCGCGCCCATGCCGGCGAGGGTGTCGGCGTCGCCGGCGACGAAGCTCGAATCGGCGGCGCCGCGCTTGGCCGGATCGTATTCCGGCATTTCGGGCAGGCCGAGATCGCGGTTCACCCCGTTCAGCTGCGCGAGCAAGGCGCGGTTGCCGGCGGTCGGCGCCATCGGAGGGTAGGAATCCTCGGAGAAGACCAGCTCCGCCTCGGTCCGCGGCAGATGCTGGGCGACGATCGCCTGCATGCGGGCGCGCACGCGCGCCTCCTGCTCGGGGGTCAGCGCGCGCAAATCGCCCCGGGCGATCGCGGTCTCGGCGGTGATGTTGGTCTTGCCCGAGGCGGTGACCCGGAAGCCGTCGCCGTCGATCGCCGCCGGGGTGCCGCCCGCCAGCACGCCGACATTGTAGGTGAGGTCGGGCTCGGGCAGCTCGCGGCGGAAGGAATCGAGGATCCGCGCCATCTCGTAGATCGCGCCATAGCCCAGCTCGCCGCCGAACACGCCGGAGCTGTGGCCTGAGCGGCCGTGCGTGGTGAGCGTCCAGCTCGTCGCGCTGCGACGGGCGACCGTGCCGAAGTCGCGGCCGCCTTCGCTGGCCAGATTCTCGAACTCGAGCGCGACGTCGGCCCAGCGGCCGGCCTCGATCAGGTCGCGGCGGGCGGCCGCGATCGGCGCGCCGGGCCGTTCCTCGTCGCCGGTCATCACCACCATGATGTCCGCATTGCGCAAGGTGCCGGCGGCCTGCATCGCCCGGAGCGCGGCGACCAGCACCGCGTCGCCGCCCTTGCAGTCGCCGACGCCGGGGCCGGTGGCGCGGTCGCCGTTCCGGGTGAAGGCCTGGAACGGGCTTTCCGGCTCGAAGACCGTGTCGAGATGGCCGATCAGCAGGATGCGCTTGCCGCGCCCGTTGCCGCGATGGGTGGCGACGATATGGCCGGCGCGGCCGGTCGCGTGCATGTCGATCCAACGCACCTCGAAGCCCAAAGGCTCGAGCTCGGCCCGCACCATCTCGCCGACCGCGGTCACGCCCGGCAGGTTCAGGGTGCCGCTGTTCCGGTTCACCATACGCTCGAGCAGGGCGATGGTGCGGTCGGCCTCGCGGTCGACAGTGGCGGCGATCGCCTGCTCCTCGCGGCCGAGGCGGGCCTCGGCGGGGACGGCGGTGGCGATGAGGGCGAGCATGGGAAGCAGCAGGGCGTAGCGCATGCCGCCCCCTTCCCCGTCGCCGTCCGCCGGTCAAGATCGAACCCCTGCCGCGCTCGTGCGTTTCGCAGGCGGAAGGAGGAACCATGACCGATCCGCGCACGCCCGAGACGAGGGAGGCCCAGCTCCCCGACCCGCTCGACCAGGTTCCCGACGCCCATCCCGGCGAGGGCCTGTTCGGCGAGCACGGCTCCGAGGATGCGGCGCTGCTGGCCGGCGCGGCGCAGGCCGAGGGCGATGTGGAACAGCCGGCGCCGGATGGCGAGCCCGAGCCGCCGGCATCTTAGCACTGTCGAAGAGTCAGATCCTCCCCTGCAAGGGGAGGGGGACCGCGCCGCGCAGCGGCGTGGTGGTGGGGTATCAGCCTCTGAGAATAGGCTCGACCGCTGACACCCTTCCACCACCGCCTTCGGCGGCGGTCCCCCTCGCCCGTTGGGGGAGGATCTGGGAGCCCAGCCTGACCCGTCCCGCCGCGGGACCGGCCATGCCATTCATCCGCTGTTGCTTTTCGCGCGCCTAAAAAGGCGGTAGAAGCCGCGCAAAGCCTTTCAGTCAGGATTCCCGATGGCCAATCAATTCATCCGCTCGCTGGCTCTGGTCGGCGCCGTCGTCTTCGTGCCGGTCACCGCGGCCTCGCTCGCCCAGACCGACGTCAATTCCTATCGCGAGCTCGACCAGTTCATGAACGTGTTCGAGCGGGTGAAGGGCGAATATGTCGACCAGGTCGACGACGCCACCCTGATCCGCGGCGCGATCGACGGCATGCTCGCCAGCCTCGATCCGCATTCGTCCTACATGGACGCGCGCGAATATCGCAACATGATGACGACGACCGACGGCAATTATGGCGGCCTCGGCCTCACCGTCACCATGGAGGACGGCGCGGTGAAGGTGATGGCCGCGACGCCCGGCGCCCCCGCCGCGACGGCCGGCCTCAAGACCGGCGACTTCATCACCCATATCGACGGCCATCTCTTCTACGGCGGCACGCTCGACGAGGCGGTCGAGCGGATGCGCGGCAATCCGGGCACCAGCGTGCGGCTGACCATCGTCCGCCCCGGCCGCGAGCGGCCGTTCGACGTGACCATCACCCGCGCGATCATCGACATCCCGGCGGTCCGCTCCGAGGTCCGCGACGGCGTCGGCATCCTCACCGTCACCACCTTCAGCCGGGTCACCACCGACGCGACCCAGCGCGCGATGGCGGACATCGAGCGCCAGCTCGGCCATCCGCCGCTGGGCTACATCCTCGATCTGCGCTCCAATCCGGGCGGCCTGCTCGACCAGGCGGTCGGCCTTTCCGACCTGTTCCTCGACCGCGGCGAGATCGTCTCGCAGCGCGGCCGGCGGCGCACCGACATCGAGCGTTATTATGCCCGGCCCGGCGACGCCGCCCACGGCCTCCCGGTCGTCGTCCTCGTCGATGCCGGGACCGCCTCGGCCTCCGAGATCGTCGCCGGCGCGCTGCAGGACCATCGCCGCGCGATCGTGATGGGCGCGCGCACCTTCGGCAAGGGCTCGGTCCAGACCCTGATCCCGCTCGGCGACGGCACCACCGCACTCCGCCTCACCACCGCCCGCTACTACACGCCGTCGGGCCGCTCGGTGCAGGAGGGCGGCATCGCCCCCGACGTCGTCGTGCCGCAGCTCACCGATCCCGATTACCAGTCGCGCAACAATATCCGCGAGTCCGACCTGCGCCGCCACCTGATCAACGAGATCGGCGTGCAGGAGGATGTGATTCAGAATGACGGCCGGCCCGATCCGCGCTTCCAGCTGACCGCGGCCCAGCTCGCCGAGCGGCACATCACCGACTATCAGCTCTATTACGCGGTGCAGACGATCGCGCGGCTCTCGCATCTGGGGCCGGCGCCGCAGATCGCGACCGCCGCTGGCCGCCGCAGCGCCAGCCGCTGAGCATCATGGGGGGATCCCTAGGCCTAGCGAGGGCGCTCGCCCTGCTGGTGCCGGCCGTGGCGCTGGCCGCGGCGTTCGGGTCCCAATATCTGGGCGGGCTCGTGCCCTGCGAGATGTGCTGGTGGCAGCGTTACGCCCACATGGCGGCTCTGGTCCTCGCTTTGCTCGCCTTCGCCGTGCGCGACCGCACGTTCGTGCTGCTGGCCGCGCTCGCGATCGCGGTCAGCGGCGCGATCGGCTTCTACCATGCCGGCGTGGAGCTGCACTATTTCAAGGGCTTCACCCAATGCACCGCACCGGCGGCGGCCGGCGGCTCGACGGAGGATTTCCTGAAAGCGATCATGAGCGGGTCGATGGTCCGCTGCGACGACATCCAATGGTCGTTCCTCGGCATCTCCATGGCCGGATGGAATGCGATCCTTTCGCTCGGTAGCGCGTTGGTGATCCTATGGCTGAGCCTCAGACGACCGCGGACGGCGTAGCGCCCGGCTGGCGCCCGGGCGATCCGCGCCCGGACGTCGCATCGATGCTGCGCGTCGACCAAGCCGGCGAATATGGCGCGACCCGCATCTATGCGGGCCAGCTCGCCGTGCTCGGCGACCGCCATCGCAGCGCGCCGCTGATCGCCGGCATGGCCGCGCAGGAGCGCGAGCATCTCAGCCGCTTCGACGCCCTGCTCGCCGAGCGCGGCGTCCGCCCGACCTTGCTCCAGCCCGTCTGGGCGGTGGCCGGCCATGCGCTCGGCGCCGCAACCGCATTGATCGGCCCGTCTGCCGCAATGGCCTGCACCGCCGCGATCGAGGACGAGATCGACGCCCATTACAGCGAGCAGCTCGAGGAGCTCGGCGGCGAGGAGCCGCCGCTCGCCGCGACGATCGACCGGTTCCGCGCCGACGAGCGCGCCCATCGCGATGCCGCGCTCGAGGCCGGCGCGGAATCGACGCCGGGCTATCCCTTGCTCTATGCGGCGATCCGGATCGGCTGCCGCGCAGCCATCGAACTGTCGAAGAGGATCTGAAGACATGCGCATTGCCCCCTTCGCCGCCGCCATCGCATTCGCCGCCCCGATCGCGCTCGCCCCCCCAGCGCTGGCGCAGCCGCCAGGCGTCCCGGTCCCGCATCCGGCGCCGGCGGCGGCGGAGCCGCGGGTCAACCAAGTGATCGTCTATGGCGACGACCCCTGCACCCCAAGCGCCGATCCCGACGAGATCACCGTTTGCGCGCGGCTGCCCGAATCCGAGCGCTACCGGATCCCGCCGAACCTGCGCGACAATCCCAATGCCGCGGCCAACCAGAGCTGGAGCAATCGGGCGACCGAGCTTGCCTATGTCGGCCGCACCGGCACCGACAGCTGCTCGACCTCGGGCCCCGGCGGCTTCACCGGCTGCCTCAACCAGATCATCAACCACGCCCAGGCCGAGCGCCGCGCCGCCGGCGACGTGAACTGGACCCGCATGGTCGAGGAAGCCCGCCGCCAGCGCGAGGAGCGCCTGCGCGCCGAAGCCCATGAAGGCGACCAGCAGCACCAGGAGCCGTTCGTCCCGCCAAGCACGCCGCATTGAATTTGAAGCAGCACGTCACCCCGGCGAAGGCCGGGGTCTCATGACCGGAAGTCGCGACGGCTTCAACCAGATCCCGGGCGGAGTTTATCCTGAGCGACGCCGCAGGTGGCGACGAAGGGCCGGGATGACGGGGGACCGCAGCTCAGGCCGGCTCCACCTCCGCACATGAACGGAGTCCCGAGAGCGCGGGTGATCTGGATTAGACCTTAGACTCGTTCCCGGTTAGGTTGAACCGGGGACGAGTCTGGTTTCCTTTGTTTTCCGTGTTTTCCGAGTCGCCAGATGAGTCCATCTGGCTCGAAAACACTCTAGCGAACGCCGACGTAGCTGATGCGCCACACCCTGCTCGCTGCATCGTCAGCGACCAGCAGGGCGCCGGTGCGGTCGACTGCAACGCCGACCGGGCGGCCTCGGGAGTTCCCATCGCTGTCCAGGAAGTTCGTGGCGAAGGGGAGCGGGTTCCCGACCGGCCGGCCGCCGGCAAAGCGGATGAACACGATTCTGTAGCCATTCGGCTCATAGCGGTTCCAGCTGCCATGCTCACCGACGAACGCGCCGCCGCGGAACATCGGCGGGAAGCTCGTGCCGGTGTAGAAGGTGAGCCCGAGCGGCGCGACATGAGAGCTCAGCGCATAATCCGGCGCGATCGCTCTCGCGACCAGGTCCGGCCGCTGCGGCTGGACTCGCGGATCGACATGCTGTCCGTAATAGCTGTAGGGCCATCCGTAGAAGCCGCCGGGACGAACCGAGGTCATATAGTCGGGTACCAGGTTCGGGCCGAGCTCGTCGCGCTCATTGACGACCGTCCATAAGATGCTGCTGCCGGGATAGAAGGTGAGGCCGTTCGGATTGCGGAGGCCGCTCGCAAAGATCCGGTGCGCGCCCGTCCTCGGATCGACCTCCCAGATCATCGCGCGGTCCGTCTCCGCCTCGGGGCCGCGCTCGCCCACGTTGCTGTTCGACCCGACGCCGACATAGAGTATCGAGCCGTCCGCGTTCGCGGTCAGGCTCTTGGTGAAATGATGATTGATCCGGCCCGCCGGGAGCTCGACGATCCTGGTCGGCGCGCCGGTGATCCGCGTCTGGCCGGGCGTGAATGGAAACCTGAGGATGGCGTCGGTGTCCGCGACGTAGAGATAGTTCCCCACCTGAACGACGCCGAACGGGACGTTGAGATTGTCGAGGAGGACGGTCTGCAGCTCGGGATTTCCGTCACCGTCGGCATCGCGGAGGAGCACGATGCGGTTGGTCGAACCGCTGTCCGCGCCATGGACCGTCTGGAAGAGATAGTTGAAGAATGCATTCTTGGGGCGCTCGACGGGCTCGGGCGTTTCCTTGGCGGACTGCACGGCCAGGATGTCGCCGTTTGCCAGCGGATAGATGTTGCGCACGCTCCTCAATCCCGTCGCCATCGCCTGGATCCTGAAGCCTGCGGGGACGGCAGGCGCTTCGCCGGCTGCCCAGCCCACGGCCCTGGGGAAATGCGCGCGCGGCACGAGATCTTCCGACGGCTCCGGCAGGACGGGGTTGGGCCCGACCTGCTGCATCGGATCGACGGTCTGGCTCTGGCCGCATGCGGCAAGAGCGAACAGCGCGGCGAGGGCGACGCGATTTCGGGTCACGGCGTCGATTCCACCAGCTTCGGGCGCGACAACCAGCCGGCGATCAGGGCCAGGACCAGGCCGATGACCGACAGGGTGAAGCCGGTCGGGACGACCGCCGTCCACCCGTCGCGATCATGGACGAACATGTTGAACAGCTCGACGAGGAGCGCGGCGTAGAAGAACAGCAGGTGGGCTCTCGCTCGTGCGCTGCCGCGCACCCGCCGGCTTCGAACGAAGTCGATCAGCAACAGGATGGCTGCGGCGGCGCCGGCGAGCAGGCCGGCGAGAATCAGCCAGTTCGAGAAGTCGAGCCAGGGAATGAGAGCGGTGTCGGCATAACCGACGTCGGCGAGGAGCGCAGCGGCAAAGCAGACGATCGGGATCGGCAACAGCATCCGCGGAAGGACGAAGCCGCGATCCTCCCCCCGGCCGTCGT